>JAHEXS010000032.1 GCA_023252015.1 Candidatus Nitrosotenuis sp.
AAGACACTATACATCTCATTAAGAAAATTGTCCAAAGTGGAATTATCGGACTTGACATTATGGAAGTCTGTCCAAAACATGATCTAAATAATCAAACATCGCATCTTGCATCAAGGATGATTGGAGAAATTGTTTCTTCATGTAAGGTGTAAAATACCCTTGATCAAGGTAAGAATTTTATTGCTAAAATGAATTAAGGGTCATTTTACGAATTACAAAGGCAGATCTGATACAAGGCATGAACCTTTACAGAAAATAATCCTCAAAATAGATGCAGCTCAGTTGTCATGTTAAGCAACACAATGAACAGTTACCTATAATTACCATTCGACACACCACAAAATATGCACACAGTAAAAATTCCAAAAATTATTCATTTTGGTAAAGATGCATTATCAGAAGCAGAATATCCAAAAAACGCACTTGTGATTACAACTGCGCCTCCACCGATATCGGCAAAGTGGCTGGCAAGGATGGGGATTCAGGACTACATGTTGTATGACAAGGTAGAACCAGAACCATCAATTGAAACAGTAAACCAAGTTGTCTCAGAATACAAGACAAAAAATCCATCGTGTATAATAGGACTTGGGGGCGGAAGCTCACTAGACGTTGCAAAATATTCAGCGGCTGAGATGAAACTGGAAAAAATTCTCATTCCAACAACATTCGGAACAGGTGCAGAAATGACCACATACTGCGTTCTGAAATTTGACGGAAAAAAGAAGCTATTACGAGAAGACAGATTCCTTGCAGACAGAGCAATAGTTGACGCATATTTCATGGATGGAACTCCTGAACAAATCGTCAAAAATTCAGTTTGTGACGCATGTGCACAGGCAACTGAGGGATATGATAGCAAGCTTGGAAACGAGTTCACACGAACCATGTGCAAGCAAGCCTTTGAGGTTTTGTATGATGCAGTAATTAACAACAAACCAGAAAACTATCCGTACGGCTCGATGCTATCAGGAATAGGATTCGGTAATTGCTCTACAACGCTAGGACATGCATTGTCATATGTCTTTTCAAACGAGGGTGTGGCTCACGGATATTCACTTTCGTCATGTACCACAGTAGCACACAAGTTCAACAAATCGATCTTTTATGAGCAGTTCAAAGAAGTTATTGAAAAGCTAAAGTTTGACAGAATGTCCCTAAAGGCACCACTTGACCAAGCGGCAGACACAGTAATGACAGACAAAGGCCACTTGGATCCAAACCCAAGATCAGTAACAAAGCAAGATGTCATCCAGTGTCTAAAAGACATCGTTGAAGGAAAACTCTAGAACCTTCACATAATTTCTCTTTTATTGTATTATACAGAAATCGCACAATTTACTAAACTTAAATAACGCAAAATATGACCAGAAAAAAGATGCTGAAGTTCGGAATTCAAAACGGGCTGAATGTTGCAAGAGCAGGCTTTAGCGAAGATCAAATCTTAACTGCTTGTTTACTTGCAGATAGAACCGGTTATGATTCTATTTGGTACATGGATCACTCCAATGTGCCCCAATGGTCAAAGGCAATAGTAAACGACCCATGGGTTATGCTTTCTGCAATCGCCGCAACAACAAGACATGTAGAGATTGGCACATGTGTTACTGATGCAATAAGAAGACATCCATCAAACATTGCACTTGCATCAATTACACTTGACAGAGTATCAAAGGGAAGAGCAACACTTGGAATCGGTGCGGGGGAAGCTCAAAATTTAAAAGAATTCAACATACCGTTTGACAACCCAGTAAGCAAATGGGAAGAACAATTACAAGTAATCAAGCTGTTGTTTGGTTCAAGTCCAGATAACAAAGTAGACTATAGCGGCAAGTATTATCAATTGGCACAGGCCTGCCTTCAGGCAAAACCAATCAGAAAACCACATCCACCAATATACATGGCAGCGGGTGGACAGCGAACACTAAAGATGACAGGAAAGTATGGGGACGGATGGCTACCCATAGGATACACTCCTGAACTCTTCGAAGATCATGCAAAGGTCATCAAAGAATCCATGAAGGAAAACAACAGAAGCCAAGAAGACAAAGACAATTTCCAATATGCATTAGATATCGATGTTTACTTTTCCGACGATGCCGAGGAATCTTGGGCAAAAATGAAGGAGGCAGTCAAGGTAAGCCTGTTCAAGCCAGAAGTTTTGCGAGTTCACGGAATAAAAGAAATCGAGGGCTTTGATTTTAAGAAATATTTCACAGAATACTCCATGTCAAACCAAGACTGGATTGTAAAGATGAGAGAGGGTGCAACTACAATTCCTGACTCTGTTGCGCGATCATCTGTTGCTGTCGGAACGCCAGATGATGTAATTCCAGTCTTTGAGCGATTCCTAGAGGCAGGAGTAAATCATTTTGTGATACGATTCTGGGGCTCTAACTATTTTGGCTCAATTGACAAGTTTGCATCTAAAGTGATGCCATACTTTAAAGAAAAATACAAGTAATGCCAGAGATCCCAAAAACAATCGAATCTACGGTTTGGAACGATGACAAAAAATGCTGGGACACATTTATCGTTCCAGTTGACGAATACCATGGGTTTACAGAATGTAGACATTGCCAAAAGCCCATATCTCACAACGTAAAATCTGAAGGAAAGTTCAAAATAGTCTGGGTCAGGTGTGCCTGTACAAGACAATGAGTCTAATAGAGTCGGCAGAGGCTTTTGCAAGGGCCAAAAATGCAGACATTAATTTTTGCAAAAGCGTTGTGTTTAGGCTAAAGTCAATTGGAGTAAATGATGAGCAGGTACTATGTTGTGCCTTTTTGTGCCATTCAAATTCAAGCTTTGATGAAATACACGCAAGGTTTGGACGCGAGATAGCAACATGTGTTACATCAATATCAAGAGATTTGACCCTACCAAGACTAAGACAGGAGGAGCAATACGTCAAGCAATTGCAAGACGCTCCATGGGAATCCATTTTGATCAAAATGTGCGAAATATCAGCAACTCTCAAAATCCTAAAGGATTCCGAATTATCAAAAACCAAACGAAGTAAGATTCTCAAACAAAATGTTCACTATCTTAATGTGTTAAAAAAGAAAATTTCTGAAAATAAAATCAAGACGCCTGGAATAGAAAGGCTACTAGATGGTGCCAACGAAACATTGATTCACTTTAAGCAAAGACCGATCAATTTCTAAAACATTGATGTGAATTCAAAAAGACAAGCTTTTGAATCAGATTTTATTTGCAGTCGTATCTTAAATTTGGACAAAATTCAGATGTGTCATGAAGGGAGACATACTGCTGCAAAACGTTCAGGTAAAGGGCTTTGTTCCGGCAACTGCAGGTAAAAACGTAAAGGAAGGAAAAAAGAAGATTCGCGATACAGTTGAGACAAAGATTGGCAAAAACATAGACAATGTAAGGAAACGTTGTGATGGTAAGCCGCTTTCAGTAAATGTGGTTTTTTATCTACAAAAGGACTCGGCGCATGCAAAAAAAGACCTAGACAGCCTCTCAAATGTATTGCTTGATGTGCTATCAAAGGAAATGTCAAGCAAAGACTCAGAGCCAGGCCTCAACATAATAAATGACGACAGCGTAATTTACAGAATAGTATTTGAGAAAAAAATGGTAAATTCTGCTGAAGAGGAAGGACTCGCATTTTCAATTTACGAGTGGTCATACACATAGGCTCTAGATAAGGGATTTTCAGGCTCAGGTTTAGTGCGTTTCCAAGCCAGGATGAAAATGGTTTCATTTAATTATAATAAATTACAATTTTTTCTATGCAGCTATTAGGAAGACTGGAGATAAAATCAAAACAAAAAATAGTTGAGTTTCTAAACCAAGAGCATGTAGGACGAATTTGCTCGATAGACAAAAACGGATTTCCCCAGATAATTCCAATGAACTTTATCATTCTAAACGACGCAATCTACATGCATTCGCACACACGAGGCGAGAAGCTTGAAAACATAAAATCAAACAACAAGGTAGGCTTTGAAGTAGATAGAGAATTAGAGTTCTTGCCATCATATTTTACACATCCAACTGACGCGTCTCAGGCAGACACACTGTACATTAGCGTAGTAATCAAGGGAATCGGCATCATTGTTTCAGACAAAAATGAAAAAACTTTGGCGCTAAACGGATTGATGGAAAAATATCAGCCAGAAGGAAACTATGAAAAACTCACACCAGATATGGAGGTAGTAAATGAGGTTGCAATAATCAAGATAACCCCCCAGACAATGCGCGGAAAATACAAAATTGGCCAACACGTGAACAAGGATGCACGGAGCCAGCTTGCAAAAAAAATACTAGATCGAAACTCCCCAACCTCAAAAGAAACATTACGAATCATGGGTTTTGAGATTATAGAAAATGGCGTAAAAATGGTAAATGAACCAAACTGGTAATTAGGAATTAGACAAGGTTCCAGTCATATCAATATGATATGGGACGTCTTTTTGTGCAAGATAAAACAATTGGTTCTGAATTAAGAGTGTTTGTTTGTTATTTTTGTCTGAGAGGATTGGATCATCCAATGTTCCTTTAATTACAAAAGAACCCACGGCATCAGACGTAAAGGTCATCAGAACATCGTTTCCTTTTATTGCAATTGACGAGTTTTCGACAGAAATTCTTGAATTATCAAATGTCATTTTTGCCTCAATTACTTCAAAATTCTCTAAATTAGAACCCAAAATGGGATGAATTTTCATTTCAAGGTAGGCAGGTTTCGATGCACTTGGAGAACCGGCATAATAGGTTCCACTCAAACTAAGTTGGAATTCTTTTTTTCCAAGTAGTTCAAGATTTGAAACAGGCTTGGTAGTCTTTTCTATTTTACTTGGCTTTTTTTCAGATACTGGTATTGGTGTGTCTTTTAATTCCACATCGGCAGATGCAGATGAGAGTACAGGATTTTTTGTTATGGATATGGGTTGATTGTTATTTGGCATATCAATAATTTGAGAAATTTTTTCTTGTGGCGTTATTTTTTCTGCCAATCCAAAACCCCAGAATGCAATTACAGATACAACTACAATTGAGCAAATACCGATCAAATGAGGATTATTACGTTGCAATTAAGTCACATTTTTGGGTTTTTGCTTAAAAGACAGACGTATGATTCATCAGTGATTAATACATAGCAATGTATCATAGACAGGTTACAGGAATATCAAACTCAATGCTTTAAATTTCACAAAATACGATCGGATCTGTTGCAAGTACACACATATCAATTAGTATCGGACTTTGGGCCAACGGGAGACCAACCACAGGCAATTGCAAAAATAGTAGACGGGGTCAGAAAAAAGAAAATTCAAACGCTTCTTGGAGTCACGGGGAGTGGTAAGACATTTACCGTTGCAAATGTAATTGCTCAAACAGGAAAAAATACACTAGTTATATCTCACAACAAAACACTTGCAGCTCAGCTTTATTCTGAGCTAAAACAGTTTTTCCCAAAAAACAACGTCGGTTATTTTGTGAGCTATTATGATTATTATCAGCCCGAAAGCTATCTTCCGCAAACTGACACATACATAGAAAAAGACACCGAAATTAATGAAAAAATCGAAAAAATGAGGCTAGAGGCAACCGCAATGCTGCTTTCAGGCGAGCCAACAATAATTGTCGCAACAGTGTCATGTATCTATTCACTTGGCTCACCAAGAGAATGGGAGAAAATGTCAATAACCATAACAGAAGGTCAGAACATAGAGCGTTCTGAAATAATAAAAAAACTCGTCAACGCCAGGTACGAGCGCAACGACGTAGAGATGGCACCTGGTAATTTTAGAGTAAAGGGTGACACCATTGACATAATTCCAGCGTATTCCGAAGACATGGTAAGAATTTCATTATTTGGAAACGACGTTGAGAAAATTTCTGTTCTGGATCATGTATCACTGAATGAGAAAAGAAAAGTAAGTCTCATCAAAATATTTCCAGCAAAGCATTACTTGGTTGCAGGCGACGTCAGACAAAAGGCAGTCAGTTCAATCAAAAAAGAACTCAAAGAAAGGCTAGGCCAGCTAAACGAGCTTGAAAAACAAAGGCTCGAGATGAGGACGAAGTTTGATCTTGAAATGATTGAAGAACTAGGATATTGTTCAGGAATTGAGAATTACTCAAGACATTTTGATGGAAGAAAGGCAGGAGAAAAGGCATTTTGCCTTTTAGATTTCTTTGGGGATAATTTTTTGCTGGTGATTGATGAATCACATGTGACAATACCGCAGCTCCATGGAATGTATGGTGGAGATCATACAAGGAAAAAATCACTCATTGATTATGGATTTAGGCTACCAAGTGCATTTGACAACAGACCGCTAAAATTTGAAGAGTTTGAGCAATACATCAAAAACTGCATTTTTGTATCTGCCACACCGTCAGAATATGAGAAGAAAAAATCATTTCACATTGCAGAGCAGCTTGTGCGTCCAACCGGACTTTTGGACCCAGTAATTGAGGTAAGGCCCACTAAGAACCAGATGAATGATCTTATTTTGGAAATCAGCGAAAGGACAAAAGAAGGCCAGCGCGTGCTTGTGACTACACTAACAAAAAGAATGGCAGAAGATTTGGCAGAATACCTCTCAAAAAAAGACGTTCGAGTAAGATACCTACACTCGGAAATAGAGGGATTACAGCGAACAGAATTGATTAGACAGTTGAGACTGGGCGACTTTGACGTACTGGTTGGAATAAACCTACTACGAGAGGGCCTAGACATACCAGAGGTATCACTAGTTGCAATACTTGATGCGGACAAGGAGGGATTTTTGAGAAATAACACTAGCCTGATTCAGACATTTGGCAGGGCTGCAAGAAACGTACACGGTACTGCAATTTTGTATGCAGACACCATTACAAAATCAATCAAGTCGGCAATAGAAGAAACAGAGCGCAGAAGAAAAAAACAGATTGAATATAACAAAAAACACAACATAACTCCAAAGACAATTATAAAATCGATTCCAGAACAAGTTGCAACACTGGATGACATTAAAAACAAATCACCGCACGATCTTAACAAAGAAAGCATAGAGGTTGAGGCACAGATGAAAAAATATGCAGAAGATCTTGATTTTGAAAAAGCAATAGAATGCAGAGACAGATTACGGCGAATCCAAATCGAGATTGAAAAGAAAAGTTAACGATGAAGAAATGAAATGATTTCCACGGGATATTTTATCTAATTGAATTCAGTGATTGTCATCATCTACGCCACAATTAGATTGATTTAGAATTTCTTTATGTCATAAGCACTTGGATGTAACACGACACTCAATACTACCATCTGTTTTTTGTACATTATTTTCCCAGAATAAAGGTCGAAAATGTCATCGACACTGCCTTCAGATGCTGTTCAATATAATCAATTTCTTATTTATTTTTTGATACATTATTGGTTCTATCAATTAACTCTCGTGTTAAATTTTGGCTACACATAAAACCTTAATTTTCCATAACTCTAAAAAAATTGGCCACGTCTTTTTCATTGACCAATTTGTCCAAGTGTAATTTGATCTCGTCTATAATGGAATCGTATTCTTCAGGATACACTTCGTTGAGTACGGTTAGTAAATAGTCAGGATGGTCACAACAATCCAAAATTGAGCAATTGTATAGAGAATGAAGTCGTGCCACTATCAGGTGATAATTGGTGTTTCCCCTCATCATTAAGACCATTTCTATGCATGATACCAATTCCATTTTATGCTGCTCCGTGAAGGAAGACAACGTAATTGTATTTGATATATGGTTTTTAACTATTTTTAAAATTTGAAATTCTCCAATTTGCCAAAGGGAGTTCTGGAATTCATAACAATCCATGTTCGAGTCTGATCGAGTGAAATCTTTGTCAATCAGTTGTAATCCATGATTCAAGTAAAAGATAGAAATTGATCTAAATTCCAATGATGCGTATGGAAGCTGTGTTAGATTTGATTACTCATTCAAACATCAAGAGGTTTTATTGTATGACTAACATTTGGTGCTAAAATATATGAATAATCAGAAACAGGATTTATTAAAAATTAGAGGTGCGCGACACCACAATCTAAAGAATCTGAATTTAGAGATACCAAAAAACAAGCTTGTCATAATCAGTGGCCTGTCCGGTTCTGGCAAATCCACTTTGGCATTTGACACAATTTATGCTGAGGGTCAAAGAAGATATGTAGAATCACTTTCCGCATATGCAAGACAGTTTCTTGAAATGATGGACAAGCCAGATGTCGATTCGATTGAAGGCTTATCACCTGCAATTTCAATTCAGCAAAAAACAACATCAAAGAACCCGCGCTCAACGGTTGGCACCACTACAGAAATCTATGATTACCTAAGACTGCTTTATGCCAGAATTGGTACTCCGCATTGTACAAAATGTGGAAGAAAAATTTCAAACCAGTCAATAGAGTCGATTTGCGAGTCAATTTTCAAAGATTTTGATGAAAAACAAATTTTGATCCTTGCTCCACTAATCCAGAGAAAAAAAGGAACGTATGAAAAATTATTTGAGCAGATGAAAAAAGACGGATATTCGCGTGCACGTGTAAACGGCCAAATAATTCTGCTTGAGAACGAAATTCCAAAGCTTGACAGGCAAAAATGGCACAATATCGAAATTATAGTAGACAGACTAAAGGCATCAAAGGCAGAAAAAAGCAGACTCTTTGAGGCAATCCAGACTGCACTCAAGGCAGCAAAAGGATACGTCCTCATTGTTGCCGAAAAAGACGAAAAAATGTTTTCGCAGAATAACGCTTGTCCATATTGTGGAATAACAATAGGGGAGATTGAGCCAAGAGCATTTTCGTTCAACTCACCGTTTGGATCTTGCAAGGCATGCAATGGGCTTGGGGTGAAAATGGAATTTGATTCGGACTTGGTGATTCCAGACAAGACAAAATCAATTCTTGACGGGGCAATCGTTCCATGGAGTGGGAGATTTTCATCTTTTAGAAGACAAGAGCTTAGAGCAGTTGGGAAAAAAATTGGATTTGATTTGCTAACACCGATTAACAAAATGAAGTCAGAACAGCTCAAAGTCATCCTATATGGAACTGATCAGATGATTCATTTTCAATATGAATCAAAAACTAGTGATTCGTTTTGGCAGCATACTAATTCCTTTGAGGGAGTACTAAACAATTTACAGCGTGCATTTATGGAAACTGATTCCGAATCAAAAAGAGAGTGGCTAAAGCAGTTTATGCAGGACACGCCGTGTAGTATATGCAAAGGCAAAAAGCTCAAGCCAGAATCACTGGCAGTCAAGGTAAACGGAACTGGAATTATCGATGTTTGTGATTTGTCAATTGATGAATGCTTTGATTTTTTCAAAAATATCAAGTTAACTGAAACTGAAAAATACATTGCAAAAGATGTCCTAAAGGAAATCATCGAAAGGCTGGAATTTTTGAAAAACGTCGGACTAAACTACCTAACACTAAACAGGCAAAGCTCAACTTTGTCAGGAGGAGAATCACAGAGAATAAGGTTAGCCACGCAAATAGGCTCAAACCTTACAGGCGTACTGTATGTTCTCGATGAGCCGACAATTGGCCTCCATCAGAGGGATAATGCCCGATTAATCAAAACGCTCATCAAGCTACGTGATCTTGGAAACACGATTATCGTAGTAGAACATGACGAAGAAGTAATCAGAAATGCAGACTGGATAATCGACTTGGGGCCAGGTGCTGGAATTCACGGGGGCGAAGTCGTATTTGAGGGAACAGTATCACAAATTCTCAACAATCACAAGTCGATGACTGGAGACTATCTCAAGAACAAAAGTCTAATCACACTTTCAGACAAGACTCGCAGACAAAAAGGAAAAATTACAATAAAAGGGGCTGCAGAAAACAATCTCAAAAAAATCAAAGTGGAAATTCCATTAGGATGCATGGTTACAGTAACAGGCGTGTCAGGATCAGGCAAATCGACACTCGTAAACGAGATTTTGCTAAAGGCACTCGCGTCACACTTTTACACTACAGGTGAAAAGCCAGGAAAGCACGATTCCATAGAAGGAACAGAACACATTGACAAGGTCATTGCAATAGACCAGTCCCCAATAGGAAGAACCCCAAGATCAAACCCTGCCACATATGTAGGAGCGTTTACCCACATACGAGATCTTTTTGCAAATACTGAAACCTCAAAAGAGCGAGGATATGCACCAGGACAGTTTTCATTTAATGTCGCAGACGGAAGATGCTTTGCTTGTGAGGGAGACGGTGTCAAAAAAATAGAGATGCAGTTTTTGTCAGACGTGTATGTCCGATGTGACGAATGCAAGGGAAAGCGCTACAATTTGGAGACCCTCTCAGTCCTGTACAAGGGGAAAAACGTAGCAGACGTTTTAGATATGACTGTAGAAGAGGCACTATTATTTTTT
>JAHEXS010000135.1 GCA_023252015.1 Candidatus Nitrosotenuis sp.
TTTTTGTTGTGCATGAGGTTTTTGCTGATGACTTGGAACAACAGGCCTCATCTTGTTCCATAAAACATTCATTCTTGCTCTGTATCCTTCTGCATACTCCAGTTCACTTGGTACTAGTGTTGCTGGATGGACAAATCCTTGGCTTCTCATTACAATTGCTCTTTTTGTTGCAATATTTCTTATGTAGTCCCAATCAGGTGTAGCAAATCCGTCAACTGGTCCAACAAGTATGCCATTATGCATACTAAAAACAAGACTGCTTACTATTGGAATTGCAAAATTGATACTTGCTGCAGAGTTTATTTTTACTGGCATGAGTGGCATGTGATGACTGCCTCTTGTATTTCCTGCAACATAATGCGGATTGCTAAATGCACTTCCGACTTCTTCGGTTGCTGGAAAATCTTTCTGTGTTCTTATAATACAAATCGGATCATCTTTTCCAACATATTTTCCTGCAATGTTATGTAGTCTATCCGTTGAAGCCGCAAGTATTGGCTGATTATCTTTTGTGTATACTGATGAAACTACATATCTTCCAGGATACATTAAAGCAGCTTCAAGTGTGGGCTTGTCCTGCCACATATGAAGTTCGGCAATCTTGCCTTTTTCAACATCCATGACATTTATCTTGACACCTTTTGCAAGATTTTGATTTACTATTAGACCTGTGTTACTTAGAGTGTCTACAAACATTCTGTAGAACGGATAGTTGAATGCACCTGGTTCTGTTTTGTCCGCAGCATAAATTGTAAAGGCTTCATTTGGTCTTTCTTCAAATTGCATTTCTGCAACTCCTGGGCCCATTCCTTTTACATTACCAGAAAACGAATCCTTAAGCAAGTCTTGACCTGCACCGTATAATCCTTCATTTTTTGCAACTTTGGTTGCTGCTTCAAAGGCACTCCATGCAAGTTGATGAACCTCGCTATTGTCAACTCCTTTTGTATGAGTCATAACAATGTGTATGTCATCGCCACAATACCCAATGTAAAAATCAATTAAGAGCCCTTTGCCATCTTTTCTTACTTGAGGTCTTACCATGTTTCTGACTGCATTTAGTAACCCGTCACTTGGTCTTGTGTGGCCACCGATTCCACCAACGTCAGCTTTGATAACCGTGACAGTAATTTTCAATATCCCTAGTCAGAAAATACTTTGATTTATAGTATGTGAAAAATAATCGACGTCAACTAGTGGATCGGTAAATTATTCAAAATTTGTTGAAAAGAATCCCAAAAAATCGAAATGGTAATAAAGCCCATGCTGATGAGGATTCGTTATGAGTGCTAGTAAAAAACCACACTTGAACATGATCGTTACGGGTCACATTGACAATGGTAAATCTACCACAATGGGTCACATGTTGATGGAACTTGGTCTTGTCGATGAAAGAACAATTGCAGCACATGCCGCAGAATCAGAAAAACATGGCAAGGGAGACACATTCAAGTATGCGTGGGTTATGGATAACATCAAAGACGAAAGAGAGCGAGGTATCACAATAGATTTAGCGTTCCAGAAATTTGAAAGTGCAAAATATTTCTTTACATTAATTGACGCACCTGGACACAGGGACTTTATTAAAAACATGATTACTGGTGCATCAGAGGCTGATTGCGCCATTCTTGTAGTTTCTGCAAAAGAGGGTGAGACTGATACCGCAGTAGCACCAGGAGGCCAAGCAAGAGAACACGCTTTCCTTTTGAGAACTCTTGGTGTGGGCCAGCTCATAGTTGCCATTAACAAGATGGATGACAGTAATTATTCTGAACAAGCATTCAAGGTAGCAAAGGATAAGGCCGAAAAACTGATCAAATCCGTTGGTTACAAAATAGAAAGCGTTCCAATCATTCCAGTTTCTGGTTGGAAGGGAGATAATCTGGTCAAAAAATCTGAAAACATGAAATGGTGGACTGGAAAAACACTCCTTGAATCTTTTGATGATTTTAAACTCCCAGAAAAACCCATTGGTAAACCATTGCGAATTCCAATTCAAGACGTTTATACAATTACTGGTGTAGGTACAGTTCCAGTAGGTCGTGTTGAAACAGGAACTGTAAAAGCAGGACAAAAGATTATTGTCATGCCAGCAGGAGTGCCTGGAGAAATCAAAACAATTGAAACTCACCACACTCAAATGGAATCTGCTGAAGCTGGGGACAATATTGGTTTCAACCTTAGAGGTGTAGATAAAAAAGATATTAAAAGAGGAGATGTAATTGGAACACCAGACAACCCTCCAAATGTTGCAAAAGAATTCAGAGCTCAAATTATAGTAATTCATCATCCTACTGCAATTGCACCTGGTTATACGCCAGTTATGCATGCACATACTGCACAGGTTGCGGCAACTATTGTTGCATTTGAAGCAAAAATCAATCCACAAACAGGTGCAGCAGAAGAAAAGGATCCCAAGTTTCTCAAGGCGGGTGATTCTGCAATAGTAAGAATACGACCAGTCAGACCACTGCCAATTGAAACCTTCCAAGACTTTCCAGAGTTAGGAAGATTTGCACTCAGAGATATGGGCGCAACAATTGCTGCAGGCGTTGTAAAAGATATCACTGAGAAACAAACTCCTTAGTGGTTTGAATGACACAAACTGCACGAATCAAGCTTACAAGCACAAGTCTGCCAAGGCTTGACGGCGTTTGTACTGAAATTAAAGGCATTGGTGAAAAAACTGGTGTTAAAGTAAAAGGCCCGACTCCGCTTCCAGTAAAAAGACTCAATGTTGTAACGCGTAAATCCCCCTGTGGTCAGGGAACAAACACATATGAAAAATGGGAAATGAGAATACACAGACGTGTTATAGATCTTAGTGCAGATGACAGGGCAATAAGGCAACTTATGAGAATAAAAATTCCAAACGACGTTTACATTGAACTTACCCTGAAATAATTCTGTTAGCCTTAAATTACAGACATTTTTGATTAAAACCATGACTTCTGAAGATTCTCAAGAAATAGATGAACAAGTAAAATCAGAAACTCCAAGTTTTAGTGTTGTATATTCTTGCATGCGGTGCGGAACAACTGTTACTCAATCTGAGCTAAGCAGGCTGCCTGAAATAAAATGCATTTGCGGATTTCGGGTCTTTAGTAAACTAAGACCACCAGTAGTAAAATCCATGAAAGCTATCTAGGTATCTCTTGTTCCTTTGTAAGAATGATATTTTTGCAGATGAGTTCTCATCTGTTCCATACTTGAAAAAAACTGGTTACATTCTTTGCAATCATATTGTAGATCTTTTCCATGCACTACTTGTTCGTGTTGCATGAGTTCTTCTTGTTGTTTAAATTTCTTATCGCATTTTTCACATTTGAATTTTTTAAAAAGATGCATCATCAATCATTTTTTGCTTTTTGTGCGTCCCAGCAATTTCTGCAAATCTGACCCTCTATCGACCACTGTTTTTTTGGATTGTACCTTATGATACTAAGCTTTGTTCCACATATACTACAAAAATTTCGTAATTTGTTATGTTCTATTTCTTTTTTATCAAAACACGGCTTGCAAAGAAGACCTTTCATCTCCCATTGCCATCGTGG
>JAHEXS010000136.1 GCA_023252015.1 Candidatus Nitrosotenuis sp.
ATTGTTCCATCATTTAACAAGTACTTTTATGCAAGTCAAAAAAGATACAAGAAATCAATTTCGCCAATACTTGAACGCATCAAAGATTTTCAATCGGCAAAAATTGTGACGCTTGATGGCTCCATAATTGGAAACGAATCTCTTCTTGAAAGCGTGATCTAGTCGAACGACTCGTACTGCTCGAGTGGTTTTTTTGTAGTTTCGTTGTTTCGAAGCCATTCTAGCGTCTTTACAAATGAATCAGCTAGTTCTGTTGTCGTAAGTACTGGAATGCCAAGCTCGACTGCCTTTCTTCGTATTTGATATTCATCGTAAAGCATCCCAACATATTTTTCAAGGGTCGATGTGCTTGGGACGTTTACTATGAAATTTATTTTACGTTGATAGAGAAAATCTGCAATGTTTGGCTTTCTTTGTGGTTCGCTAATTTTGTAAACAACGTCGACATTGCCTATCCTTTTATCAGACAAAAATTCTGCAGTGTGCTCGGTAGCAAGTATCTTGTATCCTAGAGATTTTAGGAGAAGTGTTGTGTGCAAGAGCTTTTCTTTGTTTTCTGCACCACCTATCGTGATGAGTGCACTGCCCTCTTTTGGTAGCGAATATCCGACAGAAAGTAGCCCTTTAGCTAAAGCGTCGTAGAAACTGTCACCAAAACAAGCAGCTTCGCCAGTGGACTGCATCTCCACACCCAATATTATATCAGCCCCCTCAAGCTGCATAAATGAGAATTGTGGCACTTTGATTCCGTACGAGTTAGTCTTTCTCCACATGTCTTTTGGTAGTTTTGGAAGCGGTTTTCCAAGAACCGCACGTGCTGCTAGACTGATAAGATTTATCCTGACAAATTTTGAAACAAACGGCATAGAACGTGATGCGCGTATATTTAGTTCTATTACATACACCTGATCCGCATTAACTAGAAATTGCAAATTAAATGGGCCTCTTATAGAAAAGGCAGTCGCAATTTTTGTGGTATAATCGGTAATGGTTTCAATGATTTTATTGCCTAGCCTCCACGGTGGTATACACATCATGGCATCACCAGAGTGTACACCTGCACTTTCAATGTGTTCAATGATAGCCCCAATTATCACATCTTTTCCATCACATACACCATCGACTTCCACTTCAAGTGAATTTAACATGAATTTTGTAATAACAACAGGATAATCTGGTGAAACGTTAGTTGCCTCCTCCAAGTATCTTTTTAGCTGTTCGTGAGACCAGACAACCCTCATTGCAGCACCACTTAATACATAAGATGGTCTGACTAAGAGAGGATATCCTACAGTGTTTGCAAATTTTTTGGCATCAGCCAAATTAGAAAATGCCCTCCAAGGAGGCTGCAGAATATGCAATTCATCTAAGACCTCACTAAACTTTGATCGGTTTTCTGCCTTGTCAATGTCTTCATATGCTGTACCAATTATTTTGATTCCATTTTTTGCAAGTTTTGAAGTCAGGTTATTTGCAGTTTGTCCACCTGCTGCAGTAACTATTCCTTTTGGTTTTTCAAAATCGGCAACATCTAAAATTCTCTCAAGTGTCAGTTCCTCAAAGTAAAGTCTGTCACAGATATCATAATCTGTCGATACCGTTTCTGGATTACAGTTTATAACAGAGACTTCCTTTACACCGTTTTCCTGCAGACCCCAAACCATGTTTACAGTTCCCCAATCAAATTCGACACTGCTTCCGATCCTGTATGGACCCGCACCTAGTACTGCGATTCTTTCCTGTTCAGAGCTTACCTCAAAATCATTTGTAGTTCCACCATATGTTAGATACAAGTAGTTTGTTTTTGCGGGCCACTCCCCAGCAAGGGTATCGATTTGTTTTACAACAGGAATTATTCCTGCGTCTTTACGGATTTTTCGAATCTCAAGATCGTCTTTTCCAACAATTCTTCCTATCTGCTTATCAGAAAATCCAAGCCTTTTTGCTTGCCTTAGTAATTCTGAAGTTATTGGTTCTTTGAGTCTTTTTTCCATTTCCACAATGTTTTGTATTTTTTCAATAAACCATGGATTTATTGCGGATAGCTTGTAGATTCGTTCTACGGGTATTCCTTGTCGTAATGCCTCAGCTACATGGTATAGAATGTTATCATCTGTCTTCTGCAGTTTGTTTTCAATTTCTTCGATGTCGTACGCTTTGTTGCTATTCTATTAGCAACAAGGCCGTCATTTCCAATTTCAAGCATCCTTATCGATTTTTGAAGTGATTCTTCAAAGCACCTGCCTATTGCCATCACTTCCCCAACAGATTTCATTGTGGGTCCAAGGTTTCTGTTTGCAAGCTCGAATTTACTGAAATCCCACCTGGGGTGCTTGCATACAATATAATCAAGTGCCGGCTCAAAACATGCAGTTGTTGTCTTTGTGATTCTATTAATTAGTTCTGGAAGTGAATGGCCCATTACAATCTTTGCTGCCATGTACGCGATGGGATAACCTGTGGCCTTGCTTGCAAGCGCAGAGGAACGAGAAAGTCTTGGATTCATCTCAATGGCGACATATTTGTCAGATTCTGGATCCAGTGCAAACTGAATATTACATTCGCCAACTATGCCGACATGTCTTGTTGCCCGTAATGCAGCAGACCTTAACATGTGATATTCATGGTTGTCAAGAGTTTGTGATGGAGCCACAACTATGTTATCGCCGGTATGGACTCGCATAGATAGAACATTTTCCATATTACATACAATGACGCTGTTGCCGGCGTAGTCACGCATTACTTCATACTCTATTTGTTTCCAGTGACCAACATATTCTTCGATTAAGACTTGCCCGACTAGACTAGCGGTAAGGCCGCGAGTTACGATTTCATAAAGTTCGATTTCGTTGTGTGCAACACCTCCGCCTTTTCCTCCTAGTGTGTATGCGACCCGTATGATCACAGGGTACCCAAGTTCGTTTGCAACGTGCTTAGCTTCTTCAAAATTATAGACTGTTTTGCTTTTTAGAACTGGCATCCCACATTGAATCATCGAATCCTTGAAAAGTTGCCTATCTTCGGTGGCTTGTATGCCTGAAACTTTGGTACCAAGGACCTTGACGCCGTATTTTTTTAGAACGCCATATTCTTCAAGCTTGACTCCGCAGTTAAGTGCAGTTTGGCCTCCAAATCCTAGCATGAGACCATCAGGTCGTTCCGATTCTATTATTGACTCCACGTATTGTGGGTCTACCGGAATTGAGTATACCTTGTCAGCAAATCGCGTGTCAGTCTGGATTGTAGCTATATTTGGGTTGATTAAGACACTTTTCAGTCCATCTTCTCGAATGGCTTTGAGGCATTGGCTACCGGAGTAGTCGAATTTGCGGTCGTTTTAGCGACTTTCGCCTGCTTCTCCGATTTTTATTGCCCCACTTCCCAAAACTAGAATCTTTTTTATTGACTCATCTTTTGACAGACTTTTCCTCCTCCATAAGGCGTTTTAGCTCTTCAAAAACAAACATGCAATCAAAGGGTCCAGGCGACGCTTCAGGATGAAATTGAACCGCGATACATTTTTTCTCTTTATGTTTTATTCCTTCTACAGTATT
>JAHEXS010000137.1 GCA_023252015.1 Candidatus Nitrosotenuis sp.
AAAATATCTACTGCAAGTAATTCTCTTGGACCGTATAGACTTACAGAAACATCACCAAACAGCGGAATTTTCATAGGTGAAGTAACTCTTACTGGATTTTCACACTACGTGGACGGTGATGGCATATCTGATGTAACTCCACGGACATCCGGTAATGGTCCAACAAACGGACTACTTGAAGCAAAGCGAGATGACGGAATTACGATATCATTTGAGTTTGCGGACGGCGTGGTGTTGACAAAGTCTGCAAAGGTTAGCTGGAATGTGGGACAAGTTGCATTTTCAAATTCCAATTATCTTGTCGATGAGCCAATCACAATCCAAGTAAATGATCCTGACATGAATTTAAATCCTGAAAATTTGGATCAAGTTCCAATTAAAGTGTATACTGATTCTGACTCTGCTGGAATTTCCGTTGTTGCAGTTGAGACACAGAATGATTCTGGCATTTTTGAATCAACGATTTCATTGACACAAACAGATGAATCGAGCGGCAATAGAATACATGTATTCCTAGGCGACACTATCACGGCAAAGTATGATGATAGAACACTACCACCTCCGTATGGCATATCGGATGAGCTGGACATAACGACAAAATCCTCTATAGGTTCAAACATTCCGAGCACACAAAAAATATCCATTGAAGAACTTTACGCTGCAGATTCGACTGGAAAACAAATAAGCGAACTGACAAAAGACAACCAAATCCAAATCATAAGCCATATACATAACAATCAAAATTACCAACAATCATTCACATCCATCATACAAATCACAGACGAGCAAAATAGAATAGTTTCACTTTCTTGGATAGTAGGTAAACTAGATGAGACTCAAAATTTTGAGTTATCGCAATCATGGATTCCAACTGAAAGCGGTAATTACAGAATAGAGACGTTTGTCTGGAAATCCCTGGATGATCCATCTCCACTAGTACCAAGCTATGCAAAGTCGTTTTTTGTAAAATAGAGATTCAAAATCAAGATTTGTTGACTCTAGCCAACAAAATACTCTCTTTATTTTTATATTATTTTTTATTATGAAATTAACTGGTCTTTTGTTCGATTTTTCAAGTGATAAATCTATAAAGGAGCAATTTTGGATCGACATTACGCAGTAAAATGAGTAAATTACTAGAAAAAGCACTAAAGGACGCACTACACGAGAACAAATGTGTATTGGGCACAAAACAGGTAGTTCAGACAATTAAAAACGCAAAACTTGTGATAGTATCAAGATCTGTTTCGGAAGGTTCATTAGAGAAAATCCAAGATTCTGCCAAAAGTCAAAAGGTTGCCACATTACCGTTTGATGGTTCATCTGTTGCACTTGGCAGACTATGTGGATTACAATTTAGAGTATCAGCAGCATCATTGACTTCAATTCCAGAAGCAAACATCAAAGCAATAATCAAAGAATCAGAAAAACAATGATCAACAAAATTTTTCCAAACAACACTCAAAGTTTAAATGAGACTCGCAGGGCTTCGAGATAATTAGTAAACATGCCACAAACAATCAAGCTTACAACTGATCAAATGCGTTTAATCTCGCTTTTTCAAAATGTTACCGGTGCATCAGCTCGTGATTGTGTGGAAGACGAAAAACAAAACCGAGTTATCTTTGTGGTGAGCGAAGGAAAGATGGGACTAGCAATTGGCAAAGGTGGCTCACACATTAGAAATCTCCAAAACATTGTCAAAAAAAGTGTTGAGCTTGTTGAATATTCTGATGACCCTGTTGAGTTTTTGAAAAATATGCTAAACCCAAAACTTGTTACTGATGTAAAACTAAACAAAAGACTTGACGGAACAATCCAGGCAATAGTTCTGGTTGATCCAAAAAAGAAAGGAATTGTCGTTGGACGAGAAGGACGCAACGCAGAAAAGGCACGCTTGCTTGCAAAAAGATATTTTGAAATTACAAGCGTTTTAATTAACAGTCCTGATAAAATGATGGAGTGATAGTATGGCAAAGTCTCCACTTGGTTTATTTGCAGGTCGCGTACTAAAGGCAAAAAGAAAAAGACAACGCTGGTCAATTGGCGTATATAAAAGAAGAACTCTTGGCCTTGACCGAAAATCAAACCCGCTTGGGGGCTCACCACAGGCAAGAGGTATTGTTTTAGAAAAAGTAGGAGTCGAGGCAAAACAGCCAAACTCTGCTGTAAGAAAATGTGTTAGAGTGCAACTAATTAAAAACGGAAAAACAGTTACCGCATTTTTACCACGAGACGGCGCAATGAACTTTATTGACGAGCACGACGAGGTTCACCTAGAAGGAATGGGTGCAACACAAGGCGGTGCAATGGGAGATATTCCTGGAGTTAGATTCAAAGTATTCAAGGTAAACGGAACTTCCCTAAGAGAGCTAGTCAGAGGAAGAAAAGAAAAGCCAAGGAGATAGACATGACAGACGCACCGAATCTTTTGTTATTTAGAAAATGGGATCTTTCTGGAATTGAAATAAAGGATCCTGGACTCAAAACCACGATCTCACTTAGAAAATCAGTGATGCCATTGACATTTGGCCGTTCCTCACTTAAGAGATTCAATAAACTAGAAGTAAACATTGTAGAAAGGCTTGCAAACAAGCTTATGCACTTTGGAAAAAAGTATGCAAAGAACACCGGAAGAATGGGTGGCAAAAAGGCTCGTACACTCAATACTGTTAAAGCAACATTTGATATCATCCACCTAAAGACTGGTAAGAACCCAGTTGAGGTACTAGTAAGAGCAATAGAATATTCAGCACCAAACGAAGACACTACAAGAATAGTTTACGGTGGTACTGCATACCATGTATCCGTTGACGTCTCTCCTCTAAGACGAGTTGATTTAGCATTGAGATTTATCGCAGATGGCGTAAAAGAAGCAGCATTTTCAAATCCGCGTTCCATGGAAGAATACCTTGCAGACCATCTCATTGCAGCATCAACAAATGATGGAAACGCTCCATCTGTTAAGAAAAAGAACGAGCTAGAAAGAATAGCACAAGCGTCTAGATAGTAAAGTAGCCCGAGGCAGATTCGAACTGCCGTCTCTGCCTATCCACTCATAAGATCCAGAGGGCAGAATCCTTAGCCTGAAATTCATTTGACCGCTAGACTATCGGGCTACTGAAAAAACTGCATATGTGTTGGCATATAAAATTACTTTCACATGGTTCGTACTTCTTTAATTGCAGTTGCATAGTCGCATTCTGCCTTTAGTCTCATGTAAGGAATTAGTCTGTAGTGTATGGAATAAAGATCTTTTTCTTTAAACAGGAGGTTTTTTTGTAAAAGCGAGACTAGTCCTCTTGACGTAATAGTAAGCGAGATTCCGAACTTTTCACAAACCTCGTCACGCTTTTTTTGATATTCTGATAGGGTAAATGCAACACTATTTAGTTCCAGTATTAGCGGCCATACAATTTCCTTCCATACTAGTCTCCTGTTTTCAGTTCCAGATGCATACTTGCCCTTTTCGCTCAACATTAGTGAACTACCGCCGGATGAATCCGATAGTATTTTTCTGTTTCCTTGACACTCTTAGTATCTCCACAGA
>JAHEXS010000138.1 GCA_023252015.1 Candidatus Nitrosotenuis sp.
ATCACAAAAAATGATTTTGATGTTTGTAGGGTCAGAACGTAATGTACTCTAGCGCGACTGCGTCGCTAATGAGGGAGAAGTGCTTTGTGTTTACCACGTATCCGTTTTTGATGTCGTTTACCGATACCCATCTGTTTGTCGAGGTGTAATGGCTTCTTTCTTTGAGCTCTTTTTCAATCACATCAATATCAAATTCACTTTCTTCGATTTGCTGTGTGGCTAGGTGTTTTATGGTGACCAAGATTTTGTTTACCTTGACTCTGTTTCCAAACTTCCACTGTGATGGCGGATGTTCGTCAGAGACTTCCAATATTTTGATCTTCATTTCCTTGTTTCCAAAGACGTTGTGGCTTACCAACATTCTTTCGTCAACAAATTGTTCAAAATTCATGATTACCGTATGGTGAAAGGATAATTAAAGAATTGTCCTGATTTGCACTATTTCAGGCATTATGAAATTTTGGTGTGCCTCATCTTAAACGGCATGATGTGATCCTTCAAATCAAGTTTCTGACGTTTTCCGTTAATTAGAGAATAAGTCTCGCCTTCGTAACTACAGACAAAATCATTGACTTGATTTGCCTTGTCCCAAACTTTGTAAAACTCTCTTAGTTCTCTTTTTTCATACAGGCTGAGGCCTATTCTCTTTTTTGATAGAAATTTGAATGCGAATATGACCTTACGTGTTCCATAAATCTCAAAAGTATCTGTCCATTTTAGGCATCTTTGGATTTGGTCATATGGTACTGTCAAAGAATTCGTTGTCCCTGATTTTGCCTCTATTGTGAATATTGTGCTGTGTTTTGTGCTTACTACAAGAATGTCTGGCAGTCCAACACTTGGAGACCCCAATCGAAATGCCTTCCAGTCTGACAACGCATTGAATCGCTTTACTAGAGTATCCTCCCAGTTGTATCCTCGTTGGCGCCTAGTTCTTGCGATTTTTCTATTGTCCTTGATTGGAAGATCTGGCTTTGCGGTTTTGGATGGTTTTAACAAAAGAACTGGTTTTACCGCTTTCATTGTTATGTTGTTGACTGGATTTGTTATAGAAGACTAGGTTATTATGATATCAACAAAATAGTGAAAAAACACATTATTCCTGAGTAAATGTGAATTTTGGAGATTTATCAAATCCACAGCTTGAAATTTTGATCTTTTGCCCGATTATCGGGGTTTTATCGCAGTATAACGCTCCCATGATTCTAATCGAATTTTCAAATTCTGCAATACAAAACATTTTGCCGTCCTTTGATGAGTATTCTACAAGTATGCCGGGATCATTTACCGTACGCCAGACTGTGTTCCCAAAACACTGCGTACAAGACTCGTTTGGAGGCCAGATTACTTTTTGGCATTTTGGGCACTCTGGAATGACAAATCTCCCATTTTTCAATTCAGCCTCAAAAATGCTCATGACTCTAATATCAAAACCGTTGAAGATGTTGCAGCCGCAGACATGTTTTGTACGAGACCAATCTTTGGGTTTTCAGTCTGTTTTTTCCCCGATTTTCCCTGTAACTGCCTTGTGATTTCGGAAATCTGAGCAATGCCTGTTGCCCCAAGTGGATGGCCTGCGCCAATCAGTCCTCCGCGGGGATTGATTTTTTTATTATTGGTGTTGTAAAGATCCAAAACAAATTGGCCTGCTTTTCCTTTCTGCGTAAACCCAAGATCCTCTAGAACCATTAATTCGCATATGGTAAACGCGTCATGTATTTCCGCAACGTCGATTTTTTCAGGACTTGTCTTTGACATCAAAAATGCATCATGAGCTGCAAGTCTAGTTGACTCAATACTGGTAAGGTCATTTTTTGTAAAGCTAGCCGAAGTTGTTTTTTGTCCGATTCCTGAAATCAAAACTGGAATATCTGTGAACTTTTTTGCCGTTTTTTCTGAAGCTAATAATATTGCGGAGCTCCCAGTGCACGGTCTTGAACAATCAAGCAGTCTAAGATCATCTGTTAGTTTTTTAGAGTTCATTATTTCTTCTACTGTGTATTTTTTTGGACTGTATGCAGTCGGGTTGTCTAGCGCATTTCTGTGGTTTTTTGCAGACACGTATGCAAGATGCTCGTCTGTTGTGCCAAATTTTCGTTTGTGTGCTTTGGTAAACATTGATGCCCAAAATATTGGATGCTTGAACTCACCACGCGAGTCATCCCACTGTAAGACTTGTCCCGGACTGTCAAATCGCTCAGCACCAACCACTAGTGCCACATCTGCCAACCCTGACGCAATATATGAAAAGGCAGAAACGGTTGCATTTGTGCCTGAATTGCAAAGATTCTCCACATTGTGGGAAATCTTGGGAGTAATTCCTGACATCTCCGATACTATTGGGGAGAGGTACTTTTTGTTGTCATTTGTGGATGTCAGAACTGCATCTATGTCGTTTTGGGCAAGATTTGGCGTTTGTTCAAAAAGTAGTTTTACCGCTGCAAACATTGATGACTCTATTGGGATGTCGTCTGATGAGAATTTTGTATCTGAATATCCTACTACTGCGACTTTATTCAATTTACATCACTTAGCGTGGATGTCAGTAAGTCAAATGACTCATTAGTGTTACCAATCGGGTTGAACTGAATTATTGGATGTGTTATGCCTGCGTCATAAATTCTGGCCAGTTGCTCCTTTGCCTGACTTGGTAATCCGCATATTGTCAGTGATTCCAGCATATGGTCTGTTACCATTTCATGGTTTGACTTGAATCCTGATTTCAAATATTCTTCATGAATTCCTGCAACTTCGGACCTGAATCCGTTTTCCGAAAGAAATTTCCGATAAATTTCTCCAACCGATACGTAAAACGCAACTGTCTTTTTTGCACGCTCTTTTGCCTTTTTCTCATCGTTTGAAATACATGTGATAAACTGGCATGCCACATCTATCTTTCTTTTTGACTGCATTTTTGCAATCGTTTTTTTCATTTCTGAAATTGGTCTTAGGTAAAATATTGCCCCGTCTGCAATCTTCCACGTGAGTTCGACCATTTTCTGATTTATTGCGGCAAGATAAATTGGGATGTCTTGTCGCGGCGGTTTTATCAAAAGTGTGAATCCTTTGAGGGAAAATATTTCTCCTGTGTAATCTATTTTTTTTCCAGACAATACCAGTCTGATTATTTCCACATATTCCTGTATTCGTCTTAGCGGTTTTTCGAACTTGTGGCCGTGCAGGTCTTGTACAATTGGAATGCTGCTTGTCCCAAGCCCAAGAATTAGCCTTTTGTTTGATATCGTGTCTACTGTTGCTGCACCCATCGCAATGAGTACTGGACTCCTAGAGTAGATGTTGATAATTGATGAGCCAATCTTTGCAGAGTCTATTTTTTGTGAAACTGCACTGAGCATTGCAAAGTTTTCCATTCCCCACGTCTCAGGAACCCATAATGCCTCAATATGACGTCTTGATAGTTTTTGTGCACAATTCAAAAGGTCCTCAATTGATAAAAGCGAACCAAGACTGTATGATATTTTCATGGTGTGATTACTAGGCAAAGCCTCGGTATTTTTTGAGTTGAAGCG
>JAHEXS010000033.1 GCA_023252015.1 Candidatus Nitrosotenuis sp.
CCGAATTATGCGATACGTTTACCATTCTGGATATTGCCGATATTATTACTTCACCTCTTCCAGATTCTACTATTATGCTCAAAATATCGTGTATTATTCCAATTTCTGAGCGGTATTGCTGTTTTACTGTCATGGAATTACCTTAATCTCTCCATCAGAAATATTGGTTCTGATTGATTTTGATTTCAATTCATGACGAATCTGATTCATAATACTAATAAGATTTTTGGTGAAACGTAAATTTAATCAAATATTAAAAGCAATCCCTGAGTAGTATCATTTGTCTATATAATACCGATTTAGCTTGTTAATCAGGTAGGAAGTCATTACTAGTTTAAAAAACACACAAAGGTAAGACTGGTTATGATTTTAGGAATCTAGGATAATATGACAATATGTCTTGTCAAATCACCGTCGCTTGGATCTGTTAAACTAATTTCATTGCTCCGCACGCAAATTATGGGAATGTCTTAAAACACTTCTATTGAATTAGGAAAGTCTTATATCGATTCTTTGCTCATATTTGATCAAATGAAGGCAGTTTTCTGCATCTGTGTACTTGTTTTTGGAATACTTGTAGCACCGTTTAACGCATTTGCAGAAATGCAGGTACTGCCAACTAACAAGGGAACAGTCAAGGTTGGACTTTCTACAATTCCAGAAAACCCCGCACCTGGCGCAATAAATCTAAAAATTGATTTTTTAAATCCGCAGTCAAGTGCAATCCAAGAACATATTGACTATACCGTTACGGTGACAAAGAACGGAAAAGCAGTATTTGGCCCAATCCCGTTAACTCACACATCAATTGGAACAGTAACCATTCCAGTTGATCTCAAAGAGAAAGGAGAATACAAAATTATCGTCGATGTTCAAGGAGTATTGTTCCAACCAATTCCATCTGAAAAGGCTACGTTTAGTTTGATGGTTGGTCAAGATAGTTCTGCAAGCTCAGCACAACCTTCAACCAAATCCTCTACTGCCAAATCTACTGATTCTACAAAACCCGTTGAGACAAAACCAACTGTACCTGATAAAAATGCCAACTCTGCCACAGGAAAAATATCTGTAAAAACAGATGCTTCAAAAACAGATTCCAAAACCAACGCCAAAGCTAAAGCCGACGCCAAAGCTAAAGCAATGAAAATAGTTGCTAAATCTACAAAATAGTCTGAAAAACTCGGAAATTGATTAGGTTCTAAAATTATGATGATTTTGGATACTTTTCTTTTGCGATTTTGGCGTATTTTTCCACGTCTGCATCCGATATTTTTTCAAGCGTTTTCTCACTGTCTGTGATTTTTGCCATCTTGATGTGTTTCGACTCTTCCTTTTGTTCGCCTTTCATGTCGATTGCAGCAATTGCCAGTGCGAACGCATCATCCACTGACATGTCTTCTTTGTAGTTTTTCTCCAAAAACGAGTTTACCTCTTCAGAGCCTGCACCGATTGCGACTGCCGCATATGCGACAAATGTTCCGCTGGGATCAGTAACGTAGATTCTGTTTCCTCGCTGGTCCACTCCTGCAACGATTAGCGCTACTCCGAATGGTCGAACGCCTGAATACTGGGTGTACTGGTGGCACTTGTCTGCTAGGTGCTTTGCCACTGTTTCAACGTCTACTTGCTCGTCGTAAATGAGCTTGTGACTTTGTGAGAACGTTCGTGCGTCATCCACCTGGGTTCGTGCGTCTGGAATGTATCCTGCTGCAGCAACTCCGATGTGGTCGTCTACTTGGAATATTTTTTGCGTGATTCCTACTGACTGGAGCTTTCGTGGGATCTCTTCTACTGCCATGATGACTCCATCTTTTGCCATTATTCCAATTGCAAGTGTTCCTCGCTTTACTGTCTCAATAGCATACTCTACTTGGTATATCCTTCCGTCCGGCGAATACATTGTAGGCGTCATGTCGTAGCCACGTGCGGGCATCATAATGACTCAGCTAGCCCCGTTGTCAATTTAAGCGTTAGTTGCATTCCAGCCTCGATTATTTTGGATTGAATTTGGAGTTGATTTGGAAATAGTGTTTTATGCGATTACGTGATCTTGTGTGACATGGAACTAGTCGAGATACGTGAACTGGTACGGGAAAGATCGGCTACGCTCACGCACAAACCTGATCGAGACGCGAGGCGACTTTTGATGTATGTTTTTTCAGGAACGAGAGGCGGCTACACCAGACTGAAAATAATATCTCTGTTATCTGACAGACCATTTAACACAAACCAGATTGCGTCTGAAATGAGTCTTGACTACAAGGCGATTCAGCACCATCTTACGGTACTGGAGAAAAACAACCTAGTCGCCAAAGTCGGGGAAAAATACGGCGCAATATTTCACCTCTCAAACTATCTAGAGACAAACATTCTGGCATTAGATGACGTTGCAACAAAGCTTGAGCGAAAACTCAACTCAAAAAAGGTCTACCTGTAATCTTGCCAAAGATTAGCTAGAACTTCCAAAAGGACATTGTCTTGCCGAACATATCTATCCACCAATGAAGATAGTTATTTCCAATTTTCATGTACTCGATAGACAAATCAGCTTGGATTTTTTTGTAATTTGCATACATGTCCATCCACTCCACAACGTTGTTTGTTCCACTGTCACATAATTTCCCATACGCATTGATGACTTTTTGATCGAATCCAATCTTGTCAAAATATCGCTTTTGCCAAATATAGCATGTGCCAAACGAATTATCGATGGAATGAAGACACTCTGAATGCGTTTGACTATAGGCTTGCAGATAAATTGGCGTCTGGTATTCCATTTTTGTAATCATCCTGTGAACGCTATCCTTCCATATGTCACAAACAGAAGAATATTCTGCTGCCTGAATTTTGGTTTTAGCGTCAATATCAGCTAAACTCTCCCACTCTGATTTTTTCGCATTTTTGGTATCGCTTATCTGCATGCTGTGATATGTTCTAGACAATACATAATGACCAGTTTGTGTTTTATGAACAAACCTCAATTTTTCCTCGACAGACTTGTTGCACCGTCATTCGATAAAACTAGAAAAAATTTCAAAAGACACCGCACACAGATTTGTCGTTGGTAATGGAGGTGGCAAGGTACTGATTTCCAGTCCACAGAATTGGAAAATTATTTTTCCCAAGCGACCTATTGAGCAAAGGCAATGTCACGTGGAAAATTGAATCCGATGTAGCAAAGACAATATGGCCAAGTTTTCTTGGAAAATACAAACCAATGGTGGATCAAATTGAAATTGCGATTACAACTGGCCCGCCCTTTCTTGCAACTAGAGATCCAACCAGCCGCGCCTGAAGTCCATACTTTTTCTTTCGTAGTTTTAGCGCGTTTTCCATTTCATCTTTTTCTGCAAATTTTGCAGTTCCAGAAACCCATTCACCCTTTATCTCGCCCCGAAACCCGCACGGCGCAATCTTTACGTTTTGGTTGTTTTGGAGGCGCTTTACTTTGCCAGTCTCTTTTGTAGTGATTACATAGATCGTGCCCTTATCAACAACAAACCACACTGGCGTGCAAACCTGCTTTCCGCTCTTTCTGTATGTCTCTAAATTGATGTATTTCTGATCCAAAAGATATGATGTTTTGTCACTCATTGTAAACCATAATTCATGCCTTGTTACAGTATATCGATTTTGCGAATCAAAATATGATCTTCTGGCCTATGCATCATTTTGCTACATCTGAGATGTACTTCGGGGGCGAGTTAAACATCTTTTATTTTTGACTTGACTTTTTGTATTATTTCATCTGGAATCGCAGACATTTTATGCACATCGCTGGCATGTTTGGATATTTTTTGAAACAACTCCTTTTCGTCTTTAGCTGTAACTGACCACGCACAACCATTTACCACGTCACCACATGCAAATTTTTTTGCCATGATCTTAATTCGCCTGCTTTGATTTAAGAATCTCCGAATTTTCCATAAATAAATCGACAGTTTACATGAGGAAAATAGATCGCTAATCCATTAACTTGATGCCGTCCATTTTTTAATCGGGTCTTGAAAGTAAACACGATCAAGATCCGTGATCAGGTATATCATGAATTACAAAACCCGCGCTTCAACAAACTTAAATAGAATCCAACTTCAGAAGATCACGATAAATTTGATTTCAGCAGATCCTTGGAAGAATGCATTAAAACAACTTGACGATGCTTGCTCAATTCTAAATATTGACAAAAATCTAAGGGACTACCTTGCAGAACCAAACAAGGTTCTAAGAGTAAAGATCCCAGTCAAGATGGATAATGGAAAAATCAGAACGTTTGTTGGATTTAGAAGTCAGCACAACAACGACAGAGGCCCATACAAAGGAGGTATTCGATACTTTGATCCAGAGGGCGGAGTGGAGTACATGGAAAAGGAGGTCAAGGCGCTTTCGTCTTGGATGACTTGGAAGTGTGCATTGGTGGATATTCCACTGGGCGGCGGCAAAGGCGGAATCTATCTCAATGCCAAAAAAGAAAAAATCAGCCCAAGCGAACTGGAACGAATCACCAGACGATACGCCTACGCGATATCTGAAATCATAGGACCAAAGAAAGACATTCCAGCCCCAGACGTTTACACGACCGGCAAAGAAATGGCACAAATCATGGACGTTTACGGAAAACTAAACGGCGATCAGTATGAGCCGGGTGTCATCACAGGAAAACCAATTGCGCTTGGCGGCTCACTCGCAAGAAACGTTGCAACAGGTCTTGGATGCGCATACTGTATTCGAGATGCAGCAAAAACAATTGGCCTCAAATTACGGGGCGCAAAAGTGGTGCTGCAAGGATATGGAAACGCGGCAACCTATACTGCAGAATATCTTGAAAAGATGGGAGCCAAAGTAATTGGAGTGTCGGATTCAAAGGGTGCTATAATAAATCCAAAAGGAATGGACTCTAAGAAAGTACTGGAGTTCAAACACAAGACCGGCTCTGTTGTAGGATTTCCTGGCAGCAAAAAAATCAGCACCGAGGAACTACTGACGACAAAATGCGACATCTTGGTTCCAGCAGCACTTGAAAATCAAATCACTGCAAGCATTGCAAAGAAATTAAGCTGCAAAATAATTGCAGAGGCGGCAAACGGTCCAACGATGCCTGATGCAGATCCAATTTTGTACGGCAAAAAAATACTCATGATTCCGGACATTCTTGCAAACTCTGGCGGTGTCTGTATCTCGTACCTTGAATGGGTGCAGAACAACATGGGATACTATTGGACATTTGACGAGGTTGCAAAGAAAATGGAAGATCACATCACGCGAGGATTCAGCGATACTTTGGCATTGTCCAAAAAGCACAAAGTGGACATGAGACGCGCAGCAATGGTTCTGGCAGTAAGTCGAGTTGTTGAAGCATTCAAAGCAAAGGGCCTTTGGCCATAAAACCCTCTTTTTCATTTTATAATACCTAAAATTACTCCTAAATTATTCCATGATTTGTGGTAAACAAGCACACCATAATTGTACTGGTATCAATAGCTGTAATAGTGTCGTCATTAGGTTATTCGTCGCTGAATCTGGTTTCTGCAAACGGCCTCAAGTTCAAGTGGGCATCAAAGAGCTTTGACTTTACTTCTGTAATGTATGGCGGAAATCTGGAGACCTGCAATAATTCTGATTATCCTGCAAGCTTTGCAAAATACGAATTCACCATATTCTATGACTCAAAACCTCTTGGAAAATTCACATCGTCGGGGATTAGCATTCCTCCTCATTCCAAGGGAATAGTAAACGGCAAGTTTACTGCAGATGATAGGCAGGTTGCGCAAATATTTTTCTCATTTCTAGACACGGAAATTCAGGGTACTGATGTTAACCGTGTTGACGCAAACAAGATGCGAGTGACCACATCACTCGATTACACCATAATTGGAGTTGTACCGTTTTCCACTATCCACGAATATTCCGGCCAGGAATTTCTTGACATGATGAACGAAAATACCAAATGTAATAAAATGTCCGACATACTTGTTATACAAAACGCAAGACTGGAGGGGCCTGGAACACTGGGGGAATCATTCCAATCCGACGGATTCCATCTGGATGTAGTTTTTGCAAAAAAGGAAAAAATTCCAGCCCTTGATCATACCGTGGTTCTGGTACTTGGCGCACCAGAAAGTGCAAACGACAATCTGGAGTATCTAAAAAATGAAATGTCTCTGATCAGACAGGCATCTGAGAAAAACATTCCAGTACTTGGGATTTGCTTAGGCTCGCAACTGATGGCAAAGGCCTTTGGCGCAAACGTATACGCTGGACCTATCAAGGAAATCGGATTCTACGATGACATCCGAGTGGATTCTGCACCAAAACTCTTTGAGGGAATAAACAGCCCGTTTTCTGTGTTTCACTGGCATGGAGACACGTTTGACATTCCAAAAAACGCAACACGCCTTGCCTATTCTGGATTGTACAACCAGGCATTCCATGTGGACTCTGCAGTCGGATTGCAATTTCATCTTGAGGTCACAAAGCAGGACATCACGTCATGGCTTGAAAACACCACAGAAGACCTTTCAAAAATCCCGTACATCGATCCCATTATGATCCAAAACCAAATAGACCAGAATCTGCCGCTGGTCCAAAACAACATGAAACTTTTTTACCGAAATTTCAAGTCGGCGTTTAGACTTTGATCAAAGCAAGTTTAATATATTGAATATTGAGGGATTCGATCACATTATGAATTCAACAATAAAAATTTTTGAAGAAACAATAAAAACAGATCACAAAGTAATCACAGAAGAGACATCAAAATCAATTCTCAAGACATATGGAGTCAAAGTCCCGCCATATGCACTGGTAAATTCTGCAGACGCGGCAGTCAAGGCCGCAAAGAAAATCGGCTATCCGCTGGTGATGAAAATAGTTTCCCCGCAAATTCTCCACAAGACAGATGTTGGCGGAGTCAAAGTGGGAATCGACAATGACAAGGACGTAAGAAAAACATTTACCGACATGTACGGCAGGCTGTCAAAGAAAAAGGGAGTAGAAATCAAGGGTGTGCTCTTGGAAAAAATGGTTCCAAAGGGAATCGAGCTTATAGTGGGTCTTCAAAATGATCCGCAGTTTGGCCCAGTGATAATGGTGGGCCTTGGCGGCGTGATGACCGAAGTATTCAAGGACGTGGCATTTAGGATGCTCCCAATTACCGCGTCAGACGCAAAGTCAATGCTAAATGAATTAAAATCATCCAAAGTATTCAAGGGATTCCGCGGAAGCGAGCCAATTGATATGAACGTGCTTGCAAAGGCGCTAGTCCAAATTGGAAAGATAGGAGTCGACAATGCAAAATATGTCAACAGCATCGACTTTAACCCAGTAATGGTTTATGCAAAATCATATTTCGTGGTTGACGCAAAAATCATACTCTCAAAGGAAATAAACAAAAACGCAATCTCGACTGCAAAGCCAAACGATTCCTTCATGGAAAAATTCTTCACACCGCAATCAGTCGCACTGGTTGGCGCATCTGCAACACCTGGAAAGGTTGGCAATTCCGTCCTAGATAGTCTTGCAAAGCACGACTATACAGGAAAGGTATACCCGATTAACCCAAAGGCAGAAGAGATTCTTGGAATCAAGTGTTATCCTTCGGTTGATGCCATTCCGGAACCAGTTGATCTGGTGGTGGTGTGCGTTGACCTATCCGTTACGCCGCCAGTTCTTGAAGCATGCGCAAAGAAGGGAATCCATAATGTGGTGATTGTATCGGGAGGTGGAAAGGAATTGGGAGGAGAAAGGGCGGATTACGAGTCCCAGATAAAGCAATTATCAGAAAAGCACAAAATCAGAATTATCGGTCCAAACTGTATTGGAATGTTCAATGCCGCAAAGAGGCTGGACTGTGCATTTCAGGGACAGGAAAGAATGGTCCGCGCAAAGCTAGGGCCGGTCGCATTATTGTCACAAAGTGGAACCATGGGAATCAGCTTTTTGGAAACTGCTGACTCGTTCGGATTGTCAAAAATGATAAGCTATGGAAACCGCTCCGATGTAGATGAGGCAGACATGATCTGGTATTTGGCAGGAGACGACCAGACCAAGGTAATAGCATTATACGTAGAGGGCTTTGGCGATGGAAGAAAGTTCATCGAGACTGCCAAGCGCGTAATGAGAGAAAAGAAAAAGCCAGTCGTAATATGGAAGAGCGGAAGAACAGAGGCCGGCGCAAAGCAGGCAGCATCGCATACCGGTTCGCTTGGCGGCTCTAACGCAATCATAATGGGTGCATTCAAGCAGGCAGGAATAATCTCAGTTGACAGCTATCAGGAACTGGCAGCAGTTGCAAAGGCACTTGCATGGCAGCCTGCAGCAAAGGGGAATAAAGCAGCAATGTGTAGCAACGGTGCAGGTCCAATGATTGGTGGTATAGACCACTTTGAAAGACTTGGACTGGAGCTTGCTAAAGTTACGCCAAAGACACTAAAAGAAATGAAGGAGCACTTTCCACCAACATATGTCATTGGAACAGGAAACCCAGCAGACGTCACCGGTGGCGCAAACGCAGACGATTACCGATACACAATCCAACAGTTCATGGAGGATCCAAATGTCGACATCGTAATGCCTTGGTTTGTATTCCAAGACGATCCTCTTGAGGAGACAATCATCCAGCATCTGGCAGACTTTTCAAAACAAAAGAAAAAACCACTGCTGGTTGGAGGAAACGGCGGACCGTACACGCAAAAGATTTCAAAGCTAATAGAAAACGAGGGTGTTCCAGTGTATGATGACCTTAGGGACTGGGTAGCAGCAGCTGCAGCCCTTGCCCAGTGGGGAAACCATTTCTAATCTTTTTGTAATATCAAATTAGTTTGTCAGTGTTGCGGTAACAAAACTATTGGTGCTGACATTAATTTACAATGTTTCAAGTAAAATTAAGAAAGGTTCTCGGTCTTCACAGGACTTTAACTTGCCTTTCGGTAAGATGAGAACCTCCTCTATTTCCAAATCCTGAAATATAGACAGTTCTTTAATATTAAAAATAATCTCTTAAGGGCGCCGAGGGCAGAATATGAACCCACGTGCCTGTGAAGACCCTTGCTCGAAAGGCAAGCACAATCGACCATGCTATGCTACCTCGGCAAAACCGTTTCAAAATTATGCACTAAGGATAGATTATGATATAAGGCCAAATTTCTCTCTTGATAACAAAACATCAACTGTACAACATTCAAAATTTGACCGTGCAGATTGACGAGTGCTTTTTATATTATACTGTGGTATAGTGTGGTATATCATGGAGCAAAGCACAATAAAGCTTTCTAAAAAACTCAAAGATGATCTCAGAAAACAAATGAATCATCCCGGCGAAACATACGAAACCATAATTGCCCGACTCTTGAGGATAAATCAGGAAGACGACGTACTTAGCAAGGCTGTGATCAAAAATATTGAAGACGGCATTGCAGACATCAAGGCAGGACGCGTGTATACATCAGAGCAGGTCAAAAAGAAATTAGGACTAAAATAGAATGGTGTGGCAGGTCATCTGGTCTGAAAAGTCTGTCAAGCAATTAGAAAAACTAGACAAGAAAAATGCGCAAAAAATTTATGATTCCGTGCTGGACTGCACAGAGAATCCATTCAGAGTTGTCATGAGATTGACCAATTCGAGATTCTATAGATTACGAGTGGGAAATTACAGAGTTATTTTGGATTTACAGCAATCCAAGATGATAATCTTTGTTGTGGAAACTGATCAAAGGGGAAATATTTACAAGAAATATTGAAAGCTTTTTTCTTTAAATCTTGGAAACTCAAACTTGACTGATGATATATTTTAGGATCTGGCTGCCGAATTTCCAAACAATAATGCCAATTACCACAACCATCATCCAGATGTATGATGCCTGCCAGGTGATCTCCTTTGTTGGTGTTTTTTGGAGTTTTTCCAGATGGGCCGATGCATGGCCGCCCCAAAGATTCCAGGCTTCAATTTGCAGGTCCTGGTCTGTTATGGTTGTTGTGCAACCATCGGTACAGTCTTCATTTAGATCGTTTCCGTTGATGGTAATTTTGACAATGTCCCCAAATTTAGGATCAGGGGCGATTCTTACAAATCCAAATGTCTCAGTCGTATTTAGCACGTTATCGTAGTCAAGATTTGCAACATGTACAAACGGCGACAAAAAGTTCACGATTCTGTTCACTATTCTAGTTTTTTCTCC
>JAHEXS010000034.1:0-1089 GCA_023252015.1 Candidatus Nitrosotenuis sp.
GAGCCAATATCAAATGCATTATTCAGTCTTAATCCGATTATATTCACAGTATCAATAGAGTTAGGATTTGTGTGTAATTGTATCCATGTACCAGCTCCTCCATATGAGGAAATTGTTGTGGATCCAGTGCAGCTTGGCAAACAAGTACGCTGGCTTAGTGTTGTAGCTGTTGTATCAGTATCCCAGACTAGCTTTCCAGTAGAGCCAGTTAGATTCCATGCAAAGTCAGCTGGTCGTGTGAAACTAACATCAACATCGGTATCAATGTTGCTTGTGACAGTCCAAGCAGAACCTGACCAATAAGCAGTTGCCAGATCAGAGCCAGAATCCACTATTATTGCCTGCAGATCATCTGAGACTGGATCTGACTTTACTGTCAGCCATTGAGCATCTAATGAATCACTTGTATCTACATCAAAGTCTTCACTATCAGTCCAGGCATTTCCATTCCAGTACCATATGGCAATGTTTCCAGTTAGCCCATCTCCACTCATTGCAAACGACTTACTTCCATCAGATGTATACTTGGCAGGATGTATTCGCCCAGCATTCTCTTTATCACAGAAAAGATGGCCACTGCCTTGTTTCTCTGATGGTGTGATTCCCAGTCAAAATTTCTCTTCATCATCTTTCTGTGTAATCTCTTGGTCTTGTAGACCTGCAGGGATTCGTATTTCGGTCGGATTATCGTGTTTGGTATTCCGAGGTTTTGTGCAGCTATGGATTCTGCTCAGAATCATATCCTCTGTCTGCAACAGCCATACTAATAGGAGCCAGCCTGAGAGTGTGCTCTAGCAGGGAGACAAAATCTTTGCTGTCATGTCGTCTGCGGTGCCATATCTTGATAGTACAAACAAGCTGCCGTTTCATGTCTGCGCATATTGTGATTTTGACAAATTTCCTTCGTAATTTGGATTGCTTGGCATAATAGTATGAGGCCTGTCCGTGCAACAGCCCAGTCGAGTCGATTCCTGCGAATATCTTTTGTATCCTAGAGTGAATCACAAAAGATTCCAGCATTTTTAGCAGCATCACATAATTTGAGCGTCTGTACATGTATGGCGGTATCCTGGTCCTTTTGATTATCTG
>JAHEXS010000034.1:1099-10123 GCA_023252015.1 Candidatus Nitrosotenuis sp.
GGCTTCATATGTCCAATTATGTGATGATTCCAAATGGATCTGACGGTGTATGGTGATCTATAATTTTGTTAAAAATCGATGGTTTCTACACGGCTGAAAAATGAAATTCTTTATTTTAGTCCAAGATAGAACGTAGGTACGTATCTGATATTTTATATCATCAAAAGGAAAGTTTTGTTAGAAATTAATCATCTTATGATATAGCTAGAAAAAAAGAAAACTATTGTACTATGTTTAGATCATAACTGTCACAGATTGGTTATGATTTTGCGTATTTTGTGAATAGTTTCTATGAAGATAATGCCCAAGAGTATTCAAATAGAATAATTCCTAAATCTTTGAAGAAACATATTATTTGATTAATTTGATATTTTGTCAATTTAGAAAATAATAAAAGAAAAAAAGAGTTCTTTTGGAATTATTTATCCAGTACCTGCAGATGTAGTTGTGCCTATTGTGACTGTCCACGTTACGGTGAGCTTGTCATTGGTATTGAGCGCTATCGCTGTGAAGGTTTGTCTAGCAAACATGTTTCCTGGATTTGCACCTATTGATGTGCTGTCAAAGACTCCAGCTTCTGAGATTGAAGTTGATGTGTTATTGATTGTGAACTGTTTCGTTAGAACTACTTGTGCACGTGAGTTTGAACCATCACCTTCTGATTGTGTGAATGTTATTGTGGATGCTCCAGCCTTTTCACCATATAGAGTTTGAAGTGTGTTCCTGCCTTGTTCAAGATGGCTGGTTCCGGTTCCAATTCCGATATATCTAAAACCGGTGCTGTTTACTCCTGCACCTGAAGTGGTGCCCCCACAGCTACTTGTGCTGTTGTCAGATTTATCTACTTTGAAGATTGATTCAGCAACACAGTTCTCTCCACGGTTTTTAATTTCGTTGTCAGTTTGTATGTATCCTTTAACATTTCCTTGTGCGTCTGTAGCAACAAGTGTAAAGTGGCCCAACATCTGAACTGGTGAATCTGTAGTTTTTACAGTCTGTGTTCCAAAAGACACTACATTTGGTATCAAAATAGCTGAGAATATTCCTCCTGCTACTAAGATTCCAATGAACGCGTATGAAGTTACAATACTTTTCATTATTGCTAGTATATTCTTCATGTTATTAGACATATTGGAATTTTTCTGCGTTTTTGGGTGCCAATTTGGTATCAAAATTCAAGTTTTATAATGTTCAGATAGAAATCACATGGTATGAAGAGCGTTCTTTTTATTTTACCCCTAGTTTTGAGTTTTTTAATTTTTTCAGGCTACAAAGAATCTTTTGGTTTAGACCAAATTTTGATTACCATATCAAATGACAGAGATGCCATTACTTATGACGGCAAGTGGACAGACACTTACGAGTGGAAGAGGACATCGTTAGATACAATTCCATATGACGATGGTCGCCTCGTTATTTTAAGAACAGCGCATCAAGGGAATTTTTTGTATGTCTTTGTGGATGCGATTAATGATTTTACACTAGATAACGGTAAAGACAATGCTGTTGTTTGTATTGATGGGAACAACACAAAAAGTGAATTAACAGACAAGAATGATTTTTGTTTTACTGCTACACTGGGACAAAATAGCGGTGCTGTATTGCAAGGCGGTGACAACTCCAGTGCTGCTAAAAACTTTCAAAATATTATAAATGCTACTGACTTTATTGGAACAAGTTCTGTATCTGATCAAAATGATCGTTACACAACAACAAAACATCCAAGCTATGAATTTAGAATGCCAATAGAACTTTTTGGAAGATCAGACAAGTATGGTTTCTTTCTTTCAGCATATGATGCAAGTGCAAAAAAATTCTACAACTGGCCTACAAATGTAGCAAGAGCAGATCTGTCATCCATACCACCTCCATTATATTGGGGCGAGCTTGTATCGCCTGACAAGTCATTGCCAGAATTTAACACGCCAGTAGTTGTTTTTGTCTCAAGCATAATTATAATAATTTATTTGGCAAGAGCTCAGCATGGAAAAAAATTCTTCGATTCGTGATTTAAAATTACTTGGCAATCAGATTACAAATTGTAAAAATTGCCCAAGACTAGCAGAATATATCAGAAATGTCGCAAAGATAAAAGTAAAACGCTTTATAGATCAGGAATATTGGGGAAAGCCACTTTCTGGGTTTGGTGATCCAAATGCCAGATTACTGATTGTAGGTCTTGCACCAGCAGCACATGGAGGTAACAGAACTGGAAGAATGTTTACTGGTGATAGTTCAGGAGACTGGGTTGCAAGGGCTCTTTATCATAACGGATTTGCCACAAAACCCACAAGTGAGCACAAAAACGACGGTTTTGCCCTCAAAGATGCATACATAACTGCCGTTGTGCGCTGTGCACCGCCACAAAACAAACCCACAAAAGAAGAGTTTGATGCCTGTTCTGATTTTTTAAAACAGGAGTTAATGATTTTAAAAAATATCAAGGTAGTGGTTTGCCTTGGGAGAATTTCATTTGAAAGATGCTGCAAGTTATTACAGATAAAAAACAAAGAATTTTCACATGGAAAAATATTTGAACATGAAAGATTCATAGTAATTTGTTCATACCACCCAAGTAGACAGAACACGCAAACAAAACGCCTTGGCTGGACTGCTTGGAATAGAATTTTTGAAGACGCAAGACGAATTCTTGATTAGAATTTATAAAATAAAAAGAATCTTTCGTCTTATTCGTATGTTGAAGACGATGACTGTGACGAAAGTCCAGATTGTGAGGGGACAGATGGAAATCTATCTCCAATTTGCTGTTCTGCAACTGCTGATGCTTCCTGAAGGATCTTGTCCGTCTCTTCATTTGAGATTTCCGAGTCCGTGTTGAATGCATCTCCTGCAAGTGAATCCATCATGAGTCCACCTAATGTTTGAGTCATTGCGTTCAGTTCAGCATCTGCTTCTGGCATAAATCGTCCCAATGAGGATTTTAGTCCTTTCATCGTAGACATTGCTGGGCCAATTGCTACCATTGCATCTCCCAAGTCGTGGATGGTGGTCAATCGCAATTGAACTTGTTCTAGTGCCATTCTTGCATTGCTTAGCATTTTGATGACTTTGCGTATTTCAGCAAGTTCATTAGATAAGACTCGGCTTGCACTTGTATCATGCTGTTGCATTGCAGCTACGATTCGCTTAAAGAGTTGAGCATCACGTTCGTGTAGCTTGTTGAGCATTGAATCCATTTTGGAAGTCTGTAATTGCAGTTTGTTGACTGCGGTCTGAATTCTTGGTTTCAATGCACCTTGAGGCTTAACAGAATCTTTTAGCTTGTCTGTTATGCTTGCTGTTTCTTGGCGTGCCCAATTCTTCTCAAAGCCTGTCATGGCTAGTCGTTTAGAATTTTCTTCTTAATGGAAATAGTATATTTTAATGAGCTAAAAACTAAATTTAGCTAACAAACTGTAAAAATGGGTTTCATGGTATTCTGATTAGATGACACGAATAGCAATATTTGATTCCGGTTTTGGTTCACTGTCAATCATAAAATCCATACAAAAATTTACAAAATCTGAGATAATCTATTTTGCCGATCAAAAAAACTATCCATATGGAAAGAAATCTAAAACTCACCTTAGAACAATAATAAACCAAACCATTGAAAAATTGGAAGAAAATTTTTCTCCAAGTTTAATTGTGATGGCGTCCAATACGCCGTCCATTTTATTCCAGAATTATCTGGATTCCAAAGTTATTGGAGTTCTTCCGCCATTAACTGAGGCATCAAAGATTACCAAGTCATTTAGAATTGGAATTTTAGGAACTCAAGCAGCAATCAAAAGTAATTCATTATCAAGATATATCAAAAAAACAATACCAAAACATATCAGAGTAAAAAAAATTGATGCAACAGAACTGGTTGATCTTGTTGAATCCGGAAAATTCATCACGGATAAAAAATTATGTAAGAAAAGAATTCAAAAAACACTTGGAAAAGTCCTAAACAACAAAATTGATGTTGTGACTCTGTCAAGCACTCATTTGCCATTATTATTACCAATGTTAGAAAAAGAATTCCCACATGTGACATTTTTGGATCCCGCAGACAGAATTGGAAAAGAAATTTCTAAAAGAATTTCCAAATTAAAACACAACAAATTAAGAATCTATACTTCAAAGGATCCAAAACTTTTTCAGGAATATTTGAGAATGATTGGCATTAGAAATAAAATTAATTTTTTACCTTAGCTTTTCTATATCCATGACTAAATGACTTGTCGTATAATTTGGAATATTCATATGACTTTGGCTGTATCACATCTCCAATTATAACTATGGCGGTTCGAGTGATTTTTTCTGCCCAGACTTTTTTTACAATGTCTTCCAGGGTTCCTGTAATAATTTTTTGATCAGGCCAGCTTGCTCTATACACAACTGCAGATGGAGTTGATTTTGGATAACCCCCTTCAATTGCCTGTTTCACTATGTCCTGTAATAGATGAATACTAAGGTAGAAAATCATGGTGGAACGGTGCCTAGCAAGTTCCGAGATTTGTTCCTGTTTTGGAACAGCAGTACGTTTTTCTGCCCTAGTTATTATGATTGTTTGAGTTATTCCAGGCAAGGTCAATTGAAGCCCCAAGGCAGCTGACGATGCCAAAAAGGACGTAACGCCTGGAACTATTTCAAACTCAATTCCTTCCTTTTGCAAGTTGTCAGTTTGCTCTCGAATTGCACCGTATATGGCAGGATCTCCATCGTGTAATCTAATGACTAGCTTACTCTTTTTTGCATTGTTCCTTAAAATTTCAAAAATTTCTTCACGGACAAGACCTGCTGCGTCATGCAGTTTTGCTTTTTTGCACATCTTGAGTATTTGATCAGGTATTAGAGAGCCAGAATACACTACAACGTCTGCCTTTTGAAGTAATTTTTTTGCCTTTACTGTGATTAAGTCAGGATCGCCTGGACCGCAGCCAACAAAGTAAACCTTAGACACGTTTTACCACCATGATGGAAAAATATTTTGTAGTCATTGTTGATTCGCTTACTTCGCCCAGTTTCATTTTTCTTACAATTTCATTTGGAGTGCCAAGGTCTTGGCCTATTGCAAAAATTGAATCGTCGGAAAATCCAGCTTCTTTGAGCAGATTGATAACTTGATCAAAATATCTACCGTCCTTAAGAAATATCATAGTATCACAGTTTCTTGCAGTTTCCTTTACTCTTGATAGATCATAACAAGAGGGAATTACTGCCATGGTCTCAGCTCCTTCTGCAAGACTAATGCCAACTTTTGATGCAAATGTAAACATTGAAACAATTCCAGGAATTACAGAAATTTTTATATGTGGAAATTTAGTTTGCAGTTCTCTGTTCAAGTATATCCAGGTACTATACAGATACGGATCACCAACCGTTAAGTAGACAACTTTTTTTCCCTCGAGTACCTTTTGTGCTAAAATTTTGGTGTTATTCTCCCATGTTGCTTCTAGCGTTTCTTTGTCTTTTACCATTGGAAAGACAAGATTTACTATTTCGGGATTTTTTGATTTTTCTATGATTGATTCCACTACAGAGAGCGCAATGCTTGGTTTACCCTCCTTTGCTGTTGGACACGCTATTACTTCAGCATCTTTTATTGCCTTGACTGCCTTTACTGTCAATAACTCAGGATCTCCAGGTCCGCATCCTACGCAAATCAAATCATACATGTTTTGAATCAAAATTTTCCCAGTTAAAAGTTGATTGAGCTAGTTTTTTGTTGCAGATATTACCGTGACTGGATTTCTTGCAAGCATCATTGTTCCAGTAGATGTCTTTTTGCTTTTCGATATTGTAATTTGTGTCATATCAACAGAGTCAAAATTCAATTTATTCATTGCTTCCATAACAGAATAAAGTGTTTCAATGAGAATTATTCCAACTACGATTCTTGCACCGGGTTTTAGTTTGTCATAGCAAAGATTCACAATGTCTTTTGTGTCCACACCAGTCCCGCCAATGAAAATTGCATCGGCCAAAGGAAGACTAGGAATCTTTTGCTTTGCATTACCCAGAATCACATCCACATTTGATATGCCGAATTTATCAAGATTTTTTCTTGTTAACTCTGCTGCCTTTGGATCAATGTCAACGGCATAAATTTTTCCACTTGATTCAACTTGCAGTGCTGCCTCAACAGTTATGGAACCACTCCCACACCCTATGTCATAGACTACATATCCTGGATAGAGTCGTGCCTTGCTTATCTGAATTGTTCTTACTTCTTCTTTTGTTATTGGTACATCTTCGGTTCTTTCAAAATATTCGTCTGGTATGCCAGGAGTTTTAAATTTCCACATATCTGAGTGCGATTAAAGCGGTTTTATCGCTGTGAGACCAACACTTGGATGATGTATTAGTGTGTATGAGAGAATCCACATGAAAAGATAAACGAATACATATGTGCCGATTCCAGTTGTAACTAACTTTTTCTTATCCGACGGAGGCAGTCCTATTCTCATTCCTTTTCCGATTACTGCAGAAACTACAAAAATTATAATCATAAAGATAATCGAGGCCCATCTTCTTTCTTCGCCTTCAATTGGTTCAAAAAGAAATGTTGCAACAGCACCGCCTATGGCTGCAAGTCCTATACGAACCCAAAACAGTCTATCAAGCAGTCTTTTTCGTCGTGTTAGTTCATCTTCGGTATCAATTGGTTCAGTCTCCGGAATATCGCCATTTGTAGGATCGTTTGAATCAGGAGCCTTCTTCTTTGGGTGTTTTGTCAATTAAATTTCTAGGTTGCCTCCGATTATCCTTGTTTAAAATCTTTGGTCATAAGGCGTGTCTGCCGTATCAGTAGGAGTATATTTTGGGTGTATGGGGATTACATGTGACACTAGCTGGAATCGAGTTACGCTATCTTGTAAATGAAATATCAAAAACAACTGATGGCTACTATGTAAGTAACATCTATGGGATAAACCGCGAAAGCATACTTTTCAAGCTTCATCACCCTGAAAGGCCTGACCTGTTCTTGGTTTTGTCTACAATTGGCATGTGGCTAACTAACATCAAAATTGATCAAATTGAAGATAACAAGTTGGTAAAGCGACTGCGAGATGATCTTGCAAGATTAAAGATTACAAAGATAGAACAGATTGAAGTTGAAAGAATAGCTTATCTTACATTTAGTGGATTTGACAAAGAATTTGTTTTAATTTGTGAATTTTTTGGAGATGGAAACATCATACTTTGCAACAAACAAATGAAAATTTTGGCATTATTGCATTCAATTGAGGTAAGGCATAGAGAGCTTCACGTAGGTGTGACATATACTCCACCACCACTAAATGGATTGAATGTTTTTGAGATAAATGAAAAAGATTTTCAAGAGATTTCTTCTGTGTCAACTCCTGTTATCAAGTGGGTGGGCAGAACACTTGGATTGCCTGCAAAATATGTAGAAGAAATCATAAGCACGGCAAAAATAGATCCAAATACACCTGGACGCAATCTTACAAATGAAAACATTACGACAATAATTGATGTAACGAATAATCTGGTTCACAAAGTTGCAGGTGGTGATCACCAACCATTCATAGTCAAAACTGAAAAAGGCTTTGACGTTTATCCTATCCAGATAAGTACTACACAAAGCCAAGAACGCACAGAAACTCCAACATTCATGGAGGGATTGGACAAAGTATTTTCTGAAATGCTGCTTGACGGTGGCAAGATTACACAGAGTAGTTCTTTAGATAAAAAAATCAACGAATTGCAAAGCAAAATTGACGAACAAGACAAGGCAATACTACTTGTCAAAGAAAGATCTGAGAGTATCACAAAAATTGCAAAATCACTCTTTGAGTTTCCATCTAGAGGAATAACAACAGTTACCGATCCTTACGCAATAGAAAAACTAAGGGAGCAAAACGCAGAACTTGTAAAAGAAAAAGGACTTGTTTATATAAAAATTGGAGACGAAAAAGTCCAAATAAAATCAGACTCGTCAATTCCTGCTATTGCATCCACATTGTTTGATGAGTCAAAACGCCAATCTTCAGCAACAGAATCAATAGAATTTCTAAAAAGAAAAAATCAAAAAGAAATCCAAAGACTCAGAGCACAAATAGATACAGCAAAAGAATATGTCACATACACTCAAGTACAAAAGAAAAATTGGCATGAACGATACAGGTGGTTTTACACTTCAGATGGGTTATTAGCAATCGGTGGAAGGGATTCTTCATCAAATTCCGCAATCATTAGAAAACACCTTGGGAGAAATGACAAGGTATTTCATGCGGAAATTTTTGGCTCGCCATTTTTCATACTAAAAGATACAACTGATCCAATTCCATTTGACTCGTTAAATGAAGTAGCACACGCGACAGTTTGTTTTAGCAGGGCGTGGAGAGAGGCAATGTATGGAATGAGCGCATATTGGATTAACCCAGATCAAGTAAAAAAGGCGGCTCCAAGCGGACAGTTTCTAACAAGGGGTTCCTTCGTACTGGAAGGACAAAAGAATTTTGTCAAGATTTCAACACTAAAACTAGCAGTTGGAATACTAAAGGAAAATAATTATCACATGATTACATGTGGTCCGCTTGAACCGATAAAGAAAAAATGCATTTGTTATGCAGTAATTGAGCCAGGCGGAGCAGAAATGGCTGACACTGCAAAAAAAATTAGAGCTGATTTTGTTAGAGTGCAAGAAGACATTGTGGCACGATTCACTGTGGATGATTTTGTCCGTGTGCTTCCGGCAGGTACAAGTCACGTAACAGAAGTAGTTCAGAAAAAGGATGAGCAATAAACCAAAATTTCTAGCAGACGCAATGCTTGGAAACATTGCAAGAAAGCTTCGATTGCTTGGGTTTGATTGCAAGTATTTTGCAACAATTAAAGATGATCAGTTATTATTAATTGCAAAAAACGAAAATCGAATTCTTATTACAAGAGATCATGAAATTACAAACATTTGCAAAAAGCAAAATATATTCGCAATAGATCTGTTCATTACAGATGAAATGAGTCAAATTGTCGAAATTTGCAAAAAAATAAACCTCAACAAATGTA
>JAHEXS010000139.1 GCA_023252015.1 Candidatus Nitrosotenuis sp.
TTCTTTTCATCATCTCCGTATGATCTTAGAATTGTTCTAACGTTTTGCTCATCGCTGACACTAATCCACTCTTGCTCTGATTTTTCCAAATTGATCCTCAAATCCCCTCACGCATAACAGTGAGAAATTTTTCAATTGGTTCGTGTTGCTCAAACTCTTCCAGTTCCTTATTTATTGATTTTATAATATTGAGGTGAACCCTGCCATACAGATCTTGTAGTACTTTGACCAGATGTTGAGGATTCTCATAGCAATCTGGCAAGTAACAGTTGTAATCATTATACAACTGCCGTGTGACTTCTTCTAAGGTAGGTTTACCCATACCAAGTAGAACCTTTTCTATTGCTATTGAGATCAATGCTTTTTTAATTTGAGTATCTGTAGCTTCCACATGAGACAACTTCTTTACAAATCATAATAATTAGCGTTTGATCAGTTTGTACAAACAGGATTGCATAAGGGTTTATTTCGTTAATCTTTGATGCCAAAATACAGTTTTATTTATTTTGCAAGTGCTTTTCTAAAAACGATATTGTATACTGCCAAGCATCCTTTGTTTCTTCTGGTGCATAGTTTTCTCCAGACGGATTTGCAAAGGCATGGCTGACACCTGGATAGATGTGGATTTCATTTTCTATTCCAAGATCATTTAATGCAGATTCAAATTCATTTACAGATTCTACTGGAATGTTTGGATCTTTTTCTCCAAAAATTCCCAGAACAGGCCAGTGAATCAGGGAAAGCTGGTCTTTGTCTGTTACAAGCTGACCGTAGTAGATTACAGTGGCATCAAGCTCGTTTCCACTTAGTGCATAGTTTAGCGACTGCGTTCCTCCAAAGCACCATCCTATTGTAGCTAGTTTTTCAATTCCATAGTTTGTTTTAAGAAATTCTGCAGCAGCGTGAATGTTTGAGATTCCTTTTTGGGTGTCAAATGTTTGTAGTAGCTGTCTTGCACCATCAGGAGTTGTTGCAACCTGACCTGCATACAAGTCTGCTGCAAAGACTGTATATCCGTGGGAAGCAAGGTTTCTTGCCATGTCCTTGATGTTGTCATTTAGGCCCCACCACTCGTGTATCAGTATTACACCTGGAAACTTGCCAGCTTCTGCAGGTCTTGCAAGAAAGCCTGTTGAATCGTTGTAGATTATGGTATCAGTTGTTATCTGGTATTTTCCTTGCTCAAAAATCTCAGAATTTGTCTTACCTTTTGCATATTCTAGAACATGTACGGCCCAACCTCTTTCAATTAATTTTGCGACGCTGTTTGGTTTCACGCAGGCTGGCTTGCCGTCAGTCTTTTTCATAACAAGTTGCAGATCAGCTGAGCATACAATCTTGTCAATTGGCACGTTAGCCTTGAATTGTTTTAGTGGCGGCATAACAAGTGCCACAGGTGCTACTTGGGCTGCTGCCAACTGTACGATTGATAAGATCAATAAGCTTGCAAAAACTGTGAAAATAACTTTCATGTATGAACATAAGCATTCAGAATGATTTAGAGCTTGCTGACAAATTGCATAGAAGAATCAGAAATGATTTGACATCTCCTGTAGATAAAAACAGTTTATGGCAATACCACTAGCTGTCCTATCATACTTGGCAGATCATATGTACAATAGTAAGTGAATGTGCCAACAGTGTCTGCTGTGAAACTAAACGTAGTGCTTTCCCCTCCAGCTAGATCGTGGTTTATTTTGTATGGTTCATCTATAGTGAAGGTGTGTCTGTCATCAGCTTCTTCTGCCGTATTGATGAAATGTATTGTGATATTGTCTCCTTTGTGTACAACAATTTCTGTAAGAGAAAATACCGCTACAGGTACGCCAAGTTTTTCTTCGTCAGCATTAAGCTCTTGTGTAAAAATGTAAAATTCGTTTTTGTTTATGCCTGGAGCTCCAACTTCTAAATTTTCTTTTTCTTCGTTTGTTACTACAGTACCAATCTTGTCATTTAGGTTAACAAGCATTCCTAGTGCAGCAGCTGACATTGCTATAGCAACTGCAATACCGACAACCAGGCCAGCTGTGACAATATTTGAGCTCATGACTCTTTATCATGAAACTATTACTTAAGTAAAGACATGGTTTTTTATTTGTATTATAATGTTAGATTCCAAATCTAGAAAGTATCCATCTTAGAGGATTTGCTCGCCCTCTTTCCATCCCGTATGATGTTTTTTGGTCAATATGTTATAAAATTGTTCATCATTTGATTTCTTAATTTTTTATAAGGTTTGTAAGACTAGTATCCTCCGCTAGACTCTTTTCTCTTTTTCATTGCTTCGCGGGCTTGTTCCATCTTTTGCTTCATCATTTCCTTGTCGTCTTGCATCTTTTCTTTCATACTCTTTTCCTGTGATGCCATCCGCTCCCTTTCTTGTTTTATTTTTTCTTTGATTGCATCCCTGTCTTGCCTCATCTTTTCCATCATTGCACCTCTTTCTTCATGCATTGCTGTCATCTCTGCAGATTTGGTCCGGGCATCTTTCATTGCCATTATCATAGATTCTCTTTTTTCTTTGAAGAGTTCTCTAAAGGCCATCCTGCTTTCCTTGTATGACTCTCTAATTGCATCAAGCTTTGCCCTGCATTCTTGTCGCACAGCATCCCTGTCAGAGTCAGCAGCACTGGCAATCTTTTCCCGGCATTCCTTGATTGCATCAAGTGTCTCTCCTCTTTGCATCTTAAATGAAGCCATGGCATTTTGAACAAAGCTTGAGATTTGTTGGCCTAGGTTTGTTTCCTCGGGTACAGGCTCTTCTGTACTTGTCTGGTTTGTTTCTGGAGGTGGCGTGCTTGTTAGTGTGGCATTTACTTGGTCTGAGACCCCAATACCTTCCTGTTGTGCATATGAGATTCCAGCTGGAACCAACAGTGCACCTGCTAAAAGCAGAATAGAAAACAGGATTCCGCCAGACTTCATGACCATATCAGTCAACATCAATGAATTTAAAAATAACGCATGTTTGATACTGGGCCTTTGGATAAACCAAACCTAAATCATTTTTGTTAGTCATCAAGTGGAGCCTTTTTTAGAGGTTTGTTCAGCAAGGAGTGCCTCTTTGATCTTTTCATATTTTTCACATGCATAGCAGGGAGCATCCTCGTCATCATCAAACCTGGGCAATTTTCCATACTTGTCAAAATATGCCTGCAATAACTCGTCTGTAAATCCGTACTTTATGTTCAGGTCTGAAATATATTTTATCATCTCCACTCTAGACATTGATGCGTATTTGACAAATTCTCTTTGAGCTTCGGTAAAAGAGCCTCCATTTTGTAAGATTTCTTTTTTTGCCTGCGTTGCGATTTTAATTTTTTCATTCATATAATTAAATTGATCCCAGAAGATTGCCTGGTGAGTCGAGTTGAGTCCTGCAGTGAATCTAGCATATGAATTTCGTGGTGTAAAATCTTCGTATCTTTTATTTAGTGACGCAAGATCTTTTTCTAATTTTGCCTTTGCAATACTGCGCTGCTGCTCTAACAGTTTGGC
>JAHEXS010000140.1 GCA_023252015.1 Candidatus Nitrosotenuis sp.
TCTGGCTGCAATACTAGGACGCAAAAAGTAAGAGCCTGAAAGCACCAATCGGTTCTTTACTTTACTTTTTTTATTCCAAAATTGGCAACCAAAAACGAAGACTTATTCAGATGTGAGCTATCATCTTGGTCATAAATTCAGTCTCACCTTTTACTCCATTGTAGGTAGTATGTAGCAGCTACCACCGCCTCTTTTCATGTAGTACTTTTGATGATACTCTTCTGCTTTGTAAAATGTTGATGCAGGTACAATCTCAGTCACAACCTCATTTGTGAATTTCCCAGATCTTTCTAGAGATTCCTTTGACTTTGTAGCAATTGCCTCCTGCTCTGGCGTGTGAAAGGCAATCAAGGAACGGTACTGCGAACCTACATCAGGCCCCTGTCTGTTTTTTGTTGTTGGATTATGAATCGACCAGAATACATCAAGTAGTTTTTCATATGAAACTACAGCCGGATCGAATTCTATTTGGACAGCTTCAGCATGCCCTGTTTTGTTTGTGCAGACATCACGATATGTTGGGTTCTTTGATTTACCTCCAGTATATCCTACCATTATAGACTTGACTCCCATTATGGGCCTGAAGGCTTCCTCTACGCCCCAAAAACAACCTGCCGCAAATGTCGCCAATTGTGCGTTACTTTTGTTCATATCAATAATTGTGGTCCTTTGTATAACTAGATTGTTCCAGATCAATTCCAAATTATTTCCAAATTTTTAACGTGTTTTTGAGTAGTGATTCTATCTTGTCTGAAATTTCTAGGGCGGTATGATTATCTATGTTTCGTTCACATGTGACGTAAATCATGTAACTGTCAATATAGTAGACTTTTTGATGTAATTTTTCCCTTATTGTATGCACAAGTGTGACTTTTCCCAGTGATTCATTGAATAGCTCTTGCATTAGTTTCATAACACTTAGGTCAGCGGCAAACACCTCCTCTTCTTTTTGTGTTTTCAAACTTTTCTTGCCTTCCTTTAATTTACTATAGCTTAGCCTTCCCCTGTTATCTACAACGCCTACATAGCGTACTACATCATCTACTGCAAGAATTTCTTCTGCTATTTTTTCAAAGTCCATCGATCTTACACTACTTTTTCATTCATTTTTAAAAAAATCTCATTAAAAGTGGTCATATTGACTTCCAGCAAGTTGGAAATGAAAAAAGTTCTTCCATATTTTTCACCTATATGAAATACAAGATTATTTTTCTCAAGAACTTCCACATGATGTTGTACTGCCTTGTAGTCCATGCACATCTTTTTTGTTAATTGATTAAGGTTCAACGATTCTTTTTTTAATAACGCGATTATTCTGATCCTGTTAAGGCCTCCCCTAGTACCTACGAAGACATGCTGCAACAGTTGTTTTACATAGGGATCTATTCGAGTCTGAGTCACCGGTGCAGGTTTTCCCCTCGTCTCGCTAATTGTTCTAGGCGAATATGTTTCAATTGTGCACTGCATCATGAATCAAGATATCTAGATATCTCACATATAAAGCCATTGATTTTAGATATCTAGATATCAATAAATAGAAACAAGTATCAGAACAATACATGACTGATTTGTTTGTCAGAGATTTTGAGAGTAAATTACATTCAAAGGCCACAGAGATCGCAAATAGGGATGGTCTAACGCTTGGCTCAATTGTTAGTGATGCTGTTGACAAGTGGATAACACACAGAGAAAGATCGCATGTTACTCATGACCTTGTGTTGTATTCTGATGAAGAAGATCTAATCAACATGCTAAAAACTGTAGATCAGTTAACCAAACAAAACTGGCTCAAGGCTTGTTGTGGAGTCAACACACATACTGGCATGCAGTTTCTCAAAAAACAAGGCTGGTTTGATGGAACAGTAGAACCATACCGCCAATTTCTAGATAATCCTACTAAATATGCAAACAAAGTCTTAGAAAAGATCGGCAATCAAGTTGGTGAAAATCAACTCTTGGTGATGGCGTTTCTAACTGGAGATATGGCACACAAAAGATCACTTAAAAAAGCAGGGATTTTTTGCCAATGGTACGATAACAAAGGTGTTGTTGGCATAACACACTGTGTTGCAGATTCAAAAAACATACTTACTGGAAGCACTGATGACATTCTAGAATTATTCAAGGCTCATGACCAAGTCTTTATTGTAAAACAAGATAAGTTACACAGAATACGGATGACTGATGAAAACTTTTACTCCTTACTTGTTTAGGTATCTAAGTTTTTACTCTTTAAAGATTTGGAACAAATTTGGAAAAATGCCTATATGTAATGAATCAAAATGAGTAGCCAATGAATCAGAAACTGAAATACTTGGGCATTCTTGCAATCTTGCCAGTACTGACGATTGCATTGACTTTTGACTATGCCGAAGCAAAGACAACAACAGCAAAAAGCGAAATGAGCAAGCACCTAATTAGAGGCAAGATATGTGGTGACAGGTTATGTTCTGAACCAGCAGCTAAGCCACCAAAGAAAATGATGGAAGAGAAGAAAATGATGGAAAAAGATCATTCAATGATGGAAAAACCAATGATGGAATCTGCAAAGGATTTGGGGTCAGTTCTAAAGCTATCAAATGCTAACCTTCCACTAGTAATACCATTGGTTAGAGGACTATATGATGGAAAGGATGTGTTTTACATATCAACTGAAGCATCAGACTCTGACGTTGCAACACTGCTAACAAAGTTTACCAACTTTCCAGTAACTTTTGCACCTACCTTGACAAAGACACCCACGAATGGACTTGCAAACATCTTTGTTTTTAAAAATGGAATTGCTGGGGCGGGAGTTTTGGGTTTTCAACCAAACGTTGTAGATTCGATCCCAGGAGCGGCAGAGTACAGTGCGTTATGGAAAGTTAACTTTGTAGAATGGAAAGATGCTACAAAGGCAACTGTTCTTGGTTCTGATGATGAGATTTCAGAGGCACAGACAAACGGTCTGATAACCGTAACACCATCAACCATAGTTGTTAACTGCCCAATAGTTCAATGGGGTGGAGATAGTGAAGGTACTATACCTGCAGGACACATGAAGCTAAAAGACAGCACCGAGCTCACTGACACTACGCCATATGGTGGGGGTCAAGTACTAAATATTGACACCAAGAAAATGCAAGTAACATTTGTAGCTCACCGAGGATTTGGTCCAGATGGCTCTACAATATACTATATTGTTACTGATGCATCGATGGAAGACCCAGCAAATATGATGGGAGTAGTATATACATCAAAAACAGCAGCTCTTGTTGTATCCAGCGCATCTTCAGACCTCTACCAATTTACAAATGGTATTCAGGGTACAGGTCCAATGGGTTTCCAAGCAGGCATAGGCAGTACTAAGCCGGGTGATCAATTTTACAGTCCAATTTGGAGAATATCCATGATAACATGGAATGATGCATCAAATGCATCCGTATTAGAGAACGCCCATGACATAACAAGCAAGGGTGACCAGATCAAGGTAATGCCAGCAG
>JAHEXS010000141.1 GCA_023252015.1 Candidatus Nitrosotenuis sp.
TGTAGGCCCTCGAGGGGAATCGAACCCCTGTCCGGGGATCCACAGTCCCCTATACTAGCCACTGTACTACGAAGGCCACCTAAAAAAGGTCATTTCATATCAAGTATTAACCTAACTCTAAATTTTGAAAGTTTAATATCATCTTGTAAAATGGTAAAATCATGCAAGGAAAAGGCTGGTTTATTGGAATGGCAATGACTGTAGCCATAGTTTGGGCAGGCGTAAACTATCTGTTCCCGTGGAAATAGCCTTCAGTCTATAAGCCATCCGCGCTTGTAAAAGTGAAGTAACATCCAAAGTGCTGGTATGCCAGATATTATTAGGACAAAAATGAATGTGGTATATGGCCCCAAAAACGTCCATGAGCCGGTTTGTATTCCACCCGGGATGTTTACGTTCATGCCATATATGGCAGCAATTACAGACGGCGGAATGGTTAGCGTAAATATTATAGTAAGCACTCCAAGGATTTTGTTTGACTTTTCCGTACTAAGCATAAAGTCAGTGTCCTTGTAGATTTCCATTGTTTCCTTTGCCTCATCTAATGTTTCCACTACTTTGTCGATATGATCAATTACGTCATCAAAGTGAATGATCAAATCATCCTCAGGATTTGAGAACCTTTGCGTATTCTTTGATGTCTCTAGGACGATTTTTCTCAAAGGATGAACCACTCGCCTTAGTATGGTAATTTCCCGCCTCAGCATTGAGATTTTTTTCGGAGTTGATTTATTTTCATCAAATACATCGTCTTCTATTTCATCTAAATTCGCTACAATTCTTCGCAGCGTATGTAACAGATCATCAACCAGTACATCCACAATTTTGTACAAAAGAAAGCCAGGTGATTTTCCAAGTAAGTCGTTTCTGTGCTGTACGTTTTCCTTGCACTGGGTAAACATCTCAACTAGTGGTTTCAGCTCGCCATAGTGAATGGTAACCAGAAAGTCTTTTCCGATAAATATTGCCAATTGGTTGAATCGTGGCAGTCCTTTTTTTAGAACCATCGGAGGAAAATGCAATATGATAAACGAATGATTGTCGTAATTGTCTATTTTTGCAAGCTGGATTTTTGAAATGGAATCGTCCAGGTTCAGCATATTAAAGTTGTATGTTTGGCCCAGTTTCTCAATTTCCGTTCTATCTGGATTTTGAATGTCAATCCAAGAAAATCCATTTCCCTGAATGGTCTCAACATGACTCTGAATTACGGCATCTGGATGTTGCTGTCGTCTAAGGTGTGGCAGCTTGCTTGTGATTATCTCTTTTCTCAAATCAGCTACTAGCCTTTCACTGTAAATTTAAATTTTCATTATATGATTCCAGGCAAGCTTGTGTGGTTTTTGTATAATTCAGAATTAAAGTAATTGAAAATGGCGTGACCCCAAGCGCAGAACTCGAGAGATTCCCTCTCACGTCCATAACGCAGATGCGTTCATGGTCACAAATTCGTTCTACTGGGTCACGCACGTCTTATTTGTTAGGATTTGCGTCCTTACGCATCAATCCGTATAAGAAATCATTATATTTAAAATTTAATTCAAATTTTTTGATGGATCACACACTAATATAGAAAATTTTTACATAAGCATGCTCCAGCAAACATTTCATATTCCATGAGAACTATGAATCATCAATGAGCTGTTCAGGCGAAATTGTAGAACCAGAAAATGACATCATACAAATAAAATCATCGATTCAAGAGCAGCTAAAAAAGGCAAAGTACGGGGTCTCGGATCACTCCACAGTGGAATTGTGCCACTGGACAAAAAAGTCATTCAAAAACGAGGGCAGCTGCTACAAGCACAAGTTCTATGGGATATCAACTCATCAGTGCATGGAGTTTTCACCGGCTGGAATGCACTGTGAAAACAGGTGCGTTTACTGCTGGAGGCCAATGGAATTTTACGATTCACTAGAAATGGATGCAGCAAAGGTTGCAGAGCCGGAGGAAATACTGACAAAGCTAATGAAGGAAAGAGAAAAGCTTATCATGGGTCATTATGGAGACCCAAAGTCGGATACAAAAAAGCTTGACGAGTCATTGCTTCCAAGCCATTACGCAATATCATTATCTGGCGAACCAACAATGTATCCTAAATTACCAGATCTGATAAAATATCTAAAAAGTCTCAAGGCGACAAAATCAATATTCCTAGTTACAAACGGACAGGAACCAGATATGTTGCAGAGATTATCGGATGAGGATGCACTTCCAACCCAATTATACCTCTCAACAAACGCGGCAGACTACAAATCATTTATCGAAATAAACAAGCCAAGGTACAAGGATTCCTGGGAAAGATGGAACCGCTCGCTAGAAATGCTAGCAAAACTAGACACACGAACAGTTCTCAGAGTAACTCTGATTAGAAACTATAACAATTCAGACGAAATGATTCCTGCGTTTTCCGAGATGGTAAAAAGATCAGATGCTCATTTCATCGAGATAAAATCATACATGCACATAGGTCGCTCGACTAATCGACTGGACAGATCAGACATGCTAGAGTATGAGGAGGTAATGCATTTTTCCTCAGAGCTGGCAAAGCAAAGCAAAATCTATTCCATAATGGATGACAGCCAAGTATCAAGAATAGTAGTATTGCAGAATAATCAGAGATTCATCGACCGCTGGATTCCTGCCTATTCTCAGGCATAATGAAATTGCAGATTTATCCAATTCCCTTACATAGATGACTGAATTATGTTCTCAACTTCTTTGATCCTATTTGGGTTTAGGGAATATTGGTGACCGTATCTTGTTGGATGGAATGTTATCAGACTTGCTTTAACTAATTTTTTGATTGTCTTGTCCACCATTCCTTTTTCATGAGACGCGAAACTCCTTTTGATGGCTTCAACTGACGTATGTTTTCCTCCCACATATCCATAATGATACATTTTACTTAGCACATGAACAGCACGACTGTCCAATTGCCTCATATTGATAATTCAAAACAATTATTTATGTATTATGTATTTAAATACCTAATATTGGGAATATATTTATACAATCTAGTTATCAAATTAATATGATGAAACAAAGAACATCGCTGTCTGAGAAAGAAACTGATGAGATCGGACCGCTGACAAGTGTTTTTCCCTGCAGTGAATCTAAAATATTAGATCATGTCGTAACCATGAAGGGTCTCGATTATTCAATTTCTGACATTTCAAGAATTTCAGGGATCAACTTTAAAACAACACTAAACGTTGTGCACAAACTGGAAGCTCAAGAAGTGCTCAAAAAAACAAGAACAGTCGGCAAGGCCATAATGTACCAGCTGAATTCAGACTCAGCTCAAGCAAAATCAATTAGCAAACTTGCCTTTGAGATAGCAAAAAAGAGAATCAATGAGTCTCAGTAAACAAAACAAGAGTTGACGTTACAAGAATATAGTGGAATTTGTAAGAATCAGTT
>JAHEXS010000142.1 GCA_023252015.1 Candidatus Nitrosotenuis sp.
AATTTTTCGTGCCGTGGAAGCACTAAGACAAGTCCGTAGCCATATTGATTCTGTTTTTGGATTACGAAACATAATTCTAGTTCTTGCCCCAACAATCTCTATTGTAAGAACCATCCGTGCGCGATTGCTTTTTTTATTTCCAGAGACTGATGTGGCATTAGGCGAATTGTCTCTTGTACTTGGCGGTTTGATGATAGATACAGGACAACTTACTGATGCAAGGCTTGATTTTCAAGAAGCAAATCATGAATCTACAAGGCTTTTAGATGAAGCAAAATTGATTGCAGACTCTAAAATTAGCAAGCAGTTCCCTAATCTAGATTTGTCGTAAGCATGGTTTGCCCATGTTACACTTTGCAAAAAGTGAACCGACTACAGAAGTTCATAACCATCTAGACAGAATCAGAATTCTTTCTTCTAAAGTAGAGCAAAAAATTGCCCAAAAGGCTTCTAATAACGATGGGCAGTTCATCGAAAGTCTTTCAGTTGAAGAGCTAAAAGACCTACGTCAAGTAATGATGGCAGCAGAGTATATTCTATCCAAATACCAAGACAAAAAGGACCTCAAGGAGTTTTTAGAGGAATTTATAGGAATTATAATGCATGCCACAAACTCTGTAAACATTCTGCGAGATGACCTAACTGACCTTGTAATATCTGCAGAAACAGCACTCCAACAAATTCAAAACCTACATGAGGAAGTTGCACGAGACCTTGCCTTGGGAAGGTTTATCCAAACAAAGCTTGATGAATATAAGGAACAAAAGACTGAGCCCGCACCTAGTCCAATTAATTTAACCAATCCTTCTACACCAATTTACACCCAAGCATACCTAACAAAAACCCCAGTGGAAATTTAGTTAGTGGGTATGAGTCTAGCACCGCAGGAATTAGAAAATAGCGCCAGTAGATTTGCCGCAGAGGCAATCAAGCTTGATTCTCAAGGTGCACGCGGTATGGCCATAACAAATTATCAGAGGGCAATAGAATCACTAGTAAAGCTAATCCAACTTTATCCAGATAACAAGTTAAACAGAGTTTACATGGAACGTTCAGCCGCATACCAAAATAGAATAAAAGCATTACAGATGTCACACATTGATCTAGAGCCAGTAGTTGATCCAAAAGCAAGTCCAGAACAACAAAAACAAGACTTGGCCAAACATGATTTTGAAGATTTAGTAATGAAAGAAAAACCTGATGTAAGCTGGGCTGAAGTAATTGGACTTGATGACGCAAAAACTGCACTTCGCGAATCAATAGTTTATCCAAGTAAGAGACCAGATCTTTTTCCACTTGGTTGGCCAAGAGGCATGCTACTTTATGGTCCGCCTGGCTGTGGTAAGACCATTCTAGCTGCAGCTACTGCAAGTGAAATTGATGGTTATTTCATAAACATAGATGCCGCATCAATGATGAGCAAATGGCTTGGCGAAGCAGAAAAAAATGTAGCAAAAGTTTTTTCTATGGCCAGAGGCTATGCTGAAAAAGAAGGTTTACCAGTTATACTGTTTATAGACGAAGTCGACTCACTTTTAGGAAATAGAAACAGTGAAGTTGGAGGAGAAATTAGAGTCAAAAATCAATTTCTTTCAGAAATGGATGGGATTAATGGTAAGGGAAAGGATCTAAAATTATACGTAATTGGTGCTACAAACAAACCATGGAGCCTTGACTGGCCATTTTTACGAAGATTCACAAAAAGAATCTATGTACAGCTTCCGACTCTTGAAGCAAGAACAAACCTTTTTGAGCTTTATACAGCTCCTCTGAAAAGAGATGAAAAGGTCAAGCCAATTGAGCTTGCAAAACTTGCAGATGGATATAGTGCAAGTGATATCAGAGACATTTGTCAATCCGCACAATTGATGGTAGTTAATGAGCTATTCAATTCACCAAACTATTCTCCAGAACCAGTTGTGGGTGAAGAAAGGACACAACCACGAAGTATTACCATGACGGACTTTAAGGAAATAATCACAAGAAGAAAGCCAAGTGTAAGTATGGAAATGATCCGGGCTTATTACAAGTGGAGCGAACAGTTCCGAGCTCTCTAGCCAAAAAATCTATTTTACATACAAAGAAATTTACCGGTTTTAATCAAAATACCACCCAACCATTAGTCATCACAAAACTTAAATCTCCAATAGAATCCACTTGACGAGGGTCAAAAATTCCGACAAAAAAAGCCAAACATGTGATGAAGTTTGGCAAGCTCGTCCTTGAGGATGGAACCGTTTTTGATGGGATGGGTTTTGGTTATTCTGGTACTGTGTTTGGAGAAGCCGTCTTTAATACAGGAATGGTTGGGTATACAGAAGCTCTAACTGATCCTTCCTATAGCGGCCAGATACTCGCTCTTACTTATCCACTTGTTGGAAACTATGGTGTGCCAGATTCATCCATAAAAGATGTGGATGGAATTCCAAAATATTTTGAATCTGAAAAAATTCAGATACGCGGTCTTGTTGTACACGAACTATCGCTAACTGCAAGCCATTGGAATCTTTCCATGACACTTGATGAGTGGCTATACAAAGAAAAAATTCCCGGAATATCAGGAATAGACACACGTGAGTTAACAAAAAAACTTCGTATGAGCGGTGTCATGATGGCTGCACTTGCCGTCTCTGACAAGGAAATTGATGAAAAAGATCTGAAGAAAAAACTAGCATCTGCAACAAGCTATGTTACTGAAGAATTCATGGACAGTGTCTCTACTAAAGAACCTCGAATTTATGGAAACGAACTAGAAACGGTAGTAGTAATTGATACAGGAGTAAAAAATGCAATTTTGCGAAATATACGAAGAATTGGATACAAAGTAATTCAACTTCCTTGGAATTCATCAATTGAAAAAATACTCTCATACAAACCAAAAGGTGTTGTAATAAGCAACGGTCCTGGGGATCCTCAAAAATGTACTGATACTTTGAAGACCGCAAAATCTCTTTTGGATAAAAACATACCAACACTTGGAATTTGTCTTGGCGCACAAATCTTAGGACTTGCTGGAGGTGGAGAGACTTTCAAACTAAAATATGGTCACCGTGGACAAAACAAATCCTGCGTTAACTTGGATAATAATCAGGTTTATGTAACAAGTCAGAATCATGGGTATGGAATAGACCCAGATTCACTAAAAAAATCTAACTTCAAACTGTGGTTTAGCAACGCCGATGATAGTACCGTTGAAGGAATAAAACACAAAGAGAAAAAGTGCATCGCGGTTCAATTTCACCCTGAAGCATCGCCAGGACCTTTTGATTGCATGTTTGTTTTTGAAGAACTAAAACGCCTTATGGGGGAGGAAAAATCTGCCAAAAGATGAGTCTCTAAAGAAGATTCTAGTTCTTGGAAGTGGGGCAATCAAA
>JAHEXS010000035.1 GCA_023252015.1 Candidatus Nitrosotenuis sp.
GATGAGAAAACTAACTATAAGAAGCGTAAGCTAATGCTTATGGGCAGGCGTGATTTTGTCACAATTCAGATTTCTAATGAAAATACTCTAGTTCAAATTCATAAACCCGAAATGAAGGGAGACTTGGTAATCGCGTCCGCACATTCTAGATTCTTAATACAAAAGGGCTGGAAGGGATCAAGAAAAAATGTCCCAGCAGCATATCTTACCGGTTATCTTGCAGGCAAAAAGGCACTCTCAAAGGGAGCCAAAGATGCAATAATGTACAGTGGAACAAGAAAATACACTCAGAGAATGTCTGCTGCACTAAAAGGAATAATCGATGCAGGATTGACAATTCCTGCAGGCGAAGAATCACTTCCAAGTGCTGACAGAATAAATGGAGAACACCTTAAAGTAAAAAACGATGTTGCAAAAATCAAATCCACAATTGATAGTGAGGTCAAATAGACATGAGTGAAACACAAACCACAAAACCAGATGCACCATCAAGTGCACCAAGATCAGACTCACGTGGATATGGCCAAAGATCAGATAGACCAAGATCAGACAGACGTGGCGGATTCAAAAAAGAAGAAGAGATTTGGGTACCTCGTACGGAACTTGGCAAAAAAGTTGCTTCCGGCCTTATCACAACAATGGATGAAATTTATGCTAATGGACTTAGAATACAAGAAGCAGGAATAATCAAAAAATTACTACCTGACCTGAAAAGCGAAGTAATTGACGTCGGAATGGTTCAAACAATGACCCCTAACGGACAACGAACAAAATTCAAGGCGCTCGTCGCAGCAGGAAACGAAAACGGCTACCTTGGTATTGGTCAAGGAAAATCAAAACAAATGAGAATTGCAATTGAAAAAGCAACAACCAATGCTTACCTTAACGTTAGCCCAGTAAAGCTCGGCTGTGGAAGCTGGGAATGCAGATGCGATAAACCTCACTCTGTTCCATTCAAAGTACGTGGAAAAGGTGGCAGCGTTGTTGTCGAAATTGTACCTGCGCCAAGAGGATTAGGCCTAGTTGCCGGCGGAAAAATTAAAAATCTTCTCAAACTTGCAGGTCTTAAAGATGCATGGACTACGGCAAAGGGTTCAACTGCCACAATGAATTCTACATCAAAAGCAATACTAGAGTGTCTAAGACAGACATTTAGTCAGGGTTGATCAAAATGGCAAAAGCATATCTTGTAGTCAGAATGAGCGGACAAATTAACGTCCCACACTGGGCAAAAACAACACTAACCCTATTAAAACTAGATAAAAAATTCAGAGCTACAATAATTCCAGCCAAAGACAATACTCTTGGAATGTTAGATAAAGTCAAACACTACATCTCATACCAAGAAGCAAATCTTGACATCACAAAAGAGCTTCTGAATAAAAAGGGCAGAAAAGAAGGATACAAAAAAATCACAAACGAAGACGTGACAAAACTTGGTTTTAAAACAATAGACGATCTTGCAGTTTCACTAAACGAAGGTACGATTTCATTAAACAAAGCAAAACCACTCAAACCATGGTTTGCACTTGCTCCACCGAGACGTGGCTTTAAACGAAGCACGCGAAAAACATATGGAGAGGGCGGCATACTTGGAAAAAACAAAGATCTAATCGAGCTTGTTAGGAACATGATTTAGATGGCAACAAGACTACGAAAAACAAGAAAATTCAGGGGTTCTAGAACTCATGGTTGGGGACAAATCGGACAACACCGAGCAAGTGGTCATAAAGGTGGACTTGGACAATCAGGATTACACAAGCACCTGTACAGTACTTTACTAAAATTTGATCCTGATCATTTTGGTCACGATTCCACTCATCCACCTCACCCAAACATAATAAAAAAATGGGCTAGTGTAAGAGACCTAGACGATCTATATACAAAACATGGGAAACTAGAAGGAAACAGAAAGCTGATAGATCTTACTAGTCTAGGATACGACAAACTTCTTGGCGGAGGACAGGTAAAAAATGCCTACTTAGTCAAGGTCGACCAATACACCGCCTCTGCAGAAGATAAGATCAAAAAGGTCGGGGGAGAGGTGTTAGTCGTTGGCTGAAAACACAATACAGCATATCATCAAAAAAGTAGTAGAAAAAACTGAACCCTATCTAGTCCAAGTACCAAAACCAAAAAAGAAACTCTCATTACAAACAAGACTGATTTGGACTGGAATCGTATTGCTGGTTTACCAAGTGATGGGTCAGACTCCGCTTTTTGGAGCAACCTCGCCACAATTTGATTTCTTACAATTTGCAAGAGTAATTTTTGCATCACAACAAGGAACTCTAATTGAACTTGGAATTGGACCTATAGTCACGGCCGGACTTTTGATGCAATTGCTAAAGGGATCAGAAATTCTCAAATTTGACTTTACAAAGCCTGATGAAAGAGGCGTCTTTCAGACTGCCACAAAGCTAGTTACGTATATTGTCATTACCGTTGAGGCCGTAGTGTATGCTACTGCAGTCTATGGACCAGGAGTTGCCAGCCCGACAACTCTCTATATCATAATTGGCCAGTTAATTTCTGCATCAATCATAATCATGTTCCTGGACGAGCTTGTCCAGAAGGGATGGGGACTTGGTAGCGGAATCAGTGTTTTCATCGCAGCCGGTGTTGCACAGCAAATAGTGTGGAACCTCTTCAGTCCTATTCCAGCAGGAGATGGAAGTATGGTTGGACTCATTCCGTACATAGGACAGTCAGTTATGGGTGGTGATATCACAAACATACTGTTTAGAGGTAACAATCTGCCTAGCGTACTTGTATTTGGAATTACTGCAGGCGTGTTGCTGATTCTAGTTTACACGCAGGGAATGAAAGTCGAAATTCCTATAGTTTCAACAAAATACAGAGGATTTTCTGCAACATACCCAATCAAGCTAATGTATGTCTCAAACATTCCAGTCATTCTTGCATCTGCACTAACTGCAAACGCTGTATTCATTGGACAAATGATGTGGGCAAACTTTAACCCTCGAAATAACAACCCTCTTCTCAACATACTTTTACAGTTTGATCCGACAAGTCCTTCAACGCCAATAGGTGGACTAATTTACTATGTGACACCTCCAAGAGGATTCACAATTGCAGCACTTGATCCTACTAGGGCAATAGTTTACGTTTTGTTTATGATTGGCATTGTAATCATATTTGGACGACTATGGGTTGAGCTTGGTGGACTGTCGCCAAAGAGTGCTGCAAAAAGCTTACTTGATGCAGACGTACAAATTCCTGGATTTAGAAGATCAAATCAACCCGTAGAAGCGCTTCTTAACAAATACATTCCATCTGTAACAATAATTGGTTCTGCAATACTTGGTGCGCTTGCCGGCGCATCTGATGTTCTTGGAGTAATCGGTGGCGGAACTGGTATACTACTAATGGTTGATATCTTGATTAACTATTATCAGCAATTGATTCGAGAACAAGTCGAAGTTGTCATGCCACGTCTGGGTGCATTACTTGGGCGAAAGTAAAAAAGTCATAATGGTTGGAATTGCTGGTGTTGGCAAAACAACACTTGTGGCAAAAATCGTTGAATTCCTAAATGATCGTAAAAAAAGTGTCAGTGTTCATAGTTTTGGAACAGTAATGTTTGAAGAGGCAAAAAAAATGGGAATTCAAGACAGAGATGAGCTAAGAAAACTGTCTGTGTCAAAACAAAGAGAACTTCAAACAAAAGCAGCTAAAAAAATTGCTGGATTTAACGATAATGTCGTAATTATTGACACCCATGCATTCATCTCTACAAAAGAGGGATTCTACCCTGGCTTACCGTATCATGTTCTTGAGGAACTTAAACCTGAAAACTTTATCACGGTTTCCGCAAGGCCTGAGGAAATCTATAATCGAAGAATGAAGGACACTACAAGAAACAGAGACATAGTCTCAATCGATAGTATAAAAAAGGAACTGGCAGTCCAAGATGCAATGCTTTCAAGCTGCGCCGTACTAACCGGTTCACCAATGAAATCTATACTTAACACGGAAGGAAAAGTTGAAGAGGCGGCTGAAGAGGTAATAAACGCAATAGGATTTTGAACATGGAACCAATCATAGTTTTACAATTTTTACAATCGATATTTCTGGATGGTAATTTTCTTGGAATAACAAGCGGACCACTTGGCAGCGCAGATCCTATCGTCAAGGGAATGATTCCAGCAATGTTTGGAATTGTTGGATTTGCAATACTACTCAATTTGTTTAATGCCGTAGTGCGAAGAAAACTAGTTGATCAACAAAAGCTACAACGAATCATGAAAGAAACAAAGGCTTGGCAAAAAGAACGCATGGCCGCATTTAGGGCAAAGGATACTGAAAAACAGGCAGATCTAAACAAAAAATCCGCCTACATGAGTAAGCTGAACCAAGAAATGATGCAAATGAACATGAGGCCAATGATGATTACCTTTGTCCCACTGATTCTGGTTTTCTACTTTGTACTACCTCCACTGTTTTCATACACTGTGGCAATTTCCCCAATTCCACTCGATATCATTCCAGGAGACTTTTTCCATCTGACATGTAATGCCGCAGATATAACAAAAACGCCTAACATATGTCACGTAAACAATGAAGTCTATTTTTGGGCTTGGTACTTTTTGTCATCAATTACATTTAGTGGCATAGTAATGAAACTAACCAAAACTTCAATGGATTTATCGTAACTTGATAAAATCAATAGTAATTTCTGGACCTCCTGCTATTGGCAAGACAACAATTTCTAAAGGACTCGCAAAAGAGTTTGGCCTACAAAGCTTGAGTGGCGGTGATGTTCTAAAGGATTTTGCACAAGAGCAGGGATTTCAAACAAAAGGTGATGACTGGTGGGACACAAAAGATGGAATGAAATTCCTAAATCAAAGAAAAGATAACTATGACTTTGACAAAAAGGTCGATGAGAAATTAAAGGAGATCTTTCTTAAGGGAAATGTGGTCATAACAAGCTATACTCTGCCCTGGCTTGTTAAAGACGGAGTAAAAATCTGGCTTGCGGGCTCACCGGAAAACTGTGCAAAACGCATGCAAATAAGAGACAACATGCCGCTCTCAGAAGCACTCGGTATTGTCAAAAAAAGATACGAAGAAAACAAGAATTTATACAAAAAATTATACGGCTTTGCATTTGGAGATGATTTATCCGTGTTTGACATTATGATATATACCGATGAGCTTGATGCAGGCAACGTTCTAAAAACTGCAATAGATGAGGTGCATAAAATATTTTGAAACTACCGCAACTGCAAAACTTGGTCGTACTTGATGATGATATCACAAATGATCAATTTGGCGTATACTTCAACAAAAGAACAATCAAAGACCTTCTGAATTATGGTCTGATTCTACTTGACAAGCCGCCAGGACCAACAAGCCATGAAGCCGTAGCCTGGGCAAAAAGAATCCTAAAACTTCCAAAGATTGGTCATAGTGGAACCTTGGATCCACAAGTCTCAGGTATCTTGCCGCTTGGCCTTGGAGAGGCAACAAAGGCACTTGGCGTTTTGTTGCTTGGACCTAAAGAATACTATGGGTTGGGAAGACTGCATTCTTTACCAAGTAAAGAAAAACTCGATGGCGTCCTAAATCAATTCCATGGAGAAATTTATCAAAAGCCGCCTCAACGATCCGCAGTATTGCGCAAAACCAGAACCAGAACAATCTATGAATTGGAATTGATGGAACAAAAGGAACGACTCTTGCTGTTGCGAGTATTGTGTGAAGCTGGAACCTACATACGTAAACTGTTCTACGATATTGGTGAAATCTTGGGGCCAGGTGCAACAATGGTTGAGCTGCGTCGTTCACGCGTACATCAATTCAATGAATCTCATAAACTAGTTACTCTGCATGAGCTTGCAGATGCATATGCGCAATGGGAAGAAAAGCAGGATGATTCGAAATTATACAAATTAATTCTTCCAATAGAATTTGCGTTGACTGAAATAAAGTCAGTTGTAATACGGGATTCGGCAGTTGATGCACTATGCCATGGAGCGCAGCTTGCAATACCTGGAATTCTTCAAATTTCTCCAAATCTCTCAAAGGGCGACCTTGTTGGAGTATATACACAAAAAGGCGAAGTTGTAGCCCTGGCAGAAGCTCTTTTATCAGAAAACGAAATCAAGGACGCAACAAAGGGATACGCGTTTACCACAAATAGAATAATCATGGCGCCAAACACCTATCCGAAAAACTGGCGCACAAAGACTGTTCGCCCAAAATAACATGTTTCCAAAAGGACTCGTGCTCGCACTCTGCACCTGAGTAGTATCTGCAATAATATTTGGCATCTATCTAGAACAACTAAATTCCAAAAAACAAGGCCTAGAATTCATCGAAGGCCCATCACTATCCATTATGACAGACAAACAAAACTATCTTGCAGGACAAAGTGTGCAAATTAGAATTATAAATTCTGGAACACAAGTCTTGATGTTTTCTGACAAGACCCCAAAACTGCAAATTAGGGCACTTGACGGCACTACTATTTTTTCATCAAACACCCAAAACTCAACACTCGATCCAAAACAAGAATCCGTATTTGTCTGGAACCAAACAAAAAATGATGGCACCACGGTAATAGGTGGCCGATACGTCGTAGAATCGAGCACATTTACAGAAAATGAGCAGAAAATCACTGATTCCGTCACTATTAACGTGCTCAAGTGATTAGTAGATTCTAAGGGCTGGCTGGCAGGAAAATTTAAAACAAGTCCATCGACAACCAAATCAGACTTGGGAAAAAAAATCAAAGTAGGACTAGTTGGAATTGGTAACTGTTTTTCTGGATTAATTCAAGGAATCGAGTACTATAGAAAGAATCCAAAACAGCAAGTAATTGGACTGATGCATGAAAAAATAGGTGATTATTCAATTTATGACCTAGAGTTTGTAGCGGGCTTTGATGTTGGCATAAACAAGATTGGCAAGACAATCAATGAGGCAATATACGAATCACCAAACATGGTGAACTGGGTTTCAAAACAAAAGATGCCAAAATCAAAGGGACGTGTATATGAAAGCCCGCTTCTTGACGGAGTTGGAATCTGGGTTGAAAACAAGGTAAAACCGCTAAAAAGCAAAAAAACCCAGGAACAAATTACAAAAGAAATTAAACAAAAACTGGATGAAACCGGAGTTGAAATAATTGTTTCTTATTTGCCCGTTGGCTCTGACAAAGTAACGCAATACTGGGCTCAGACATGTCTTGATACTAACACCGCGTTTGTAAATTGTATTCCGTCATTCATTGCATCCGAAGGCAAATGGGGTAGAAAATTTGCAGAAAAGAAAATCCCAGTAATTGGTGATGACATAAAAGGCCAAGTTGGTGCAACCATAGTTCATAGAACACTTGCCAAACTATGTGATGATCGTGGAACTAAAATTGAAAAAACTTACCAAATCAACGTTGGTGGCAATACTGACTTTTTGAACATGAAAGAACAAGAAAGACTGGTAAGCAAAAGAATCTCAAAGACTGAAAGTGTTCAAAGCCAGCTAAAGCAAAGACTTGCAGATGATAAAATCTATGTGGGGCCGTCTGATTTTATTCCATTTTTAGGAAATACGAAACTAATGTTCATGAGAATTGAGGGAAGACAATGGGCAAACATTCCATACAACATGGAAGTAAGACTAGAAGTTGATGATAAAGCAAACTCTGCTGGAATTGTAATTGATGCAGTGCGTTTGGCAAAGATTGCCTTGGATAGAAAAATGGGCGGACCTATAATTCCAGCATGTGCCTACTTGATGAAGCATCCTCCAAAACAAATGAGTGATCCAGAAGCAAAAAATGAATTAGAAAATTTCATCAAAGGATAAACAATCGAATCATCAACTAAACAGAGCCACAAAAATCACATATTATATAATCAGTTTTAAGATAGTTTTTTGTCGTAAAGACGTTGCCGAGGTCGCCTAGCCTGGTAGGGCGCGCGCCTGGAAATTGAAAAAACCATACAGCGCGTACTCGTAAGGGTACGGGAGTTCAAATCTCCCTCTCGGCGCTTTTTCATAATCCATTAATCATTGCATTTTGGTGTTCTTGTATTGAACAAATATGATGTAGCTATAATTGGTGGCGGTATTCTTGGTACCGCAATTTCTTACTGGCTATCTACGGTGTCAAATCTCAAGACATGTGTGGTTGAAAAAGAAAACAGTGTTGCCCAACACGCAAGCAGCAGAAACACTGGCGTGATTCATTCTCCATTCTATCTTGATCCACAAAAAAAGAAGATAATTGCAAAAGCAGCCATGATATCACATGATCTTTGGAAGGAATTTTCAATTCCAAGAAATATCCCATGGAAGGAATGTGGTACACTTGAGGTGGCACTAGATGACTCACAACACAAAACTCTGGAAAAATACCTCAAGTGGGGGGCCCAAATTGGAATCCCAGAAGATGCACTTCAACTAATGGATTCAAGCGCAGTGTCAAAAAAAGAACCAAATATTCGGTGCAACTCTGGAATTTACTGTAGCCAAGACGTATCAACTGATTATGGAATGATGACAAGAGAGCTTTACAATTATTCTCAAAATAACAATGTGACGTTTTTGTTTGATCACAAGATAACTAGAATCAAAAACACGGATGATTTACTGGAATTACACTTTTCTAATAATTCCAATATTGAATGCAAATTTGTAATAAATTGTGCTGGTGGAAATTCGCTTGAAATAGCAAAAATGCTTGGATTGGCAAGGGATTATTCCTCACTTCACTTTAGAGGCGAATACTGGATTGCAGAGAAACAATATGAAAATTTGGTAAACACTAACGTTTACTCTGTAGCCAAATTCACGAACTTTCCGTTTTTAGATCCTCACTGGATAAAAAGAGCAAACGGCACAACCGAAATCGGACCAAATGCAGTTCCTGTCGCAAATCCTGAAACATATTCCGGTTACATTGGAAACATTTCTGACGTGGTGTCAAAACTTGGGGAGATTCTCAGCGGCAGCTCAAAAAAACTATTGGTGAATCCCGAGTTTCTGTCTTTGATTTCAAAGGAGTGGAAAAGCTCGCTATCAAAAAGCGCAATGGTGAATAGAGTAAAACAATTCATACCGAAAATAAGTCCTGACTTTTTTGTAAAACGCGGAACATCGGGGATTAGAACCCCAATAATCTCAAAAAAAGGAGAATTCCTATCTGAAATCTTGGAGCTTGAAGGAAATAACTCATTTCATATTCTAAATTACAACTCACCTGGGGCAACTGGCGCACCGGCGTACTCAGCTTTAATTGTCAAAAAATTACAAGAAAAAGGCTTTCTAAATCTCCGGAGTACAAAGCAGTCATTTTGGAATTTTGATAAAATAATTGAACAGATCAATACTCTGTAGGTACATTAACATTTACATAGTTATTTTTACAAAGATATTCCATTGCTTCCAGATCGTTGCTCAATTAAGGAAAAAGGCAGAAGCTGTGTTAATCCGCCGGAATTCATAATTTCAATTGTATCTGACAAAGACGAATACATGGTGGGAGTAACATGTGACAGGCACAAAAAAATTTTTAGCACAAAACTAGAAGTGTTGCAAAGAGAAGACAAGATGCCAAATGGGGCAATTAATTTTTCTGCGTTAAAGCCAGTGGGAACCGACTGCATAAAGGCGCACCAAGATGATCTAGT
>JAHEXS010000143.1 GCA_023252015.1 Candidatus Nitrosotenuis sp.
CCCATTTCACTTTTACCCATTTTATGTAAGCGGAGCTGCTGCAGCACTAGTTGGCATTTTGTTGCTAATCAAGAAGCGTTCCTAGTCTTGTAGTATTTGCATAGTTTCTTGATTTTGCAAACATCGCACATTGGAGATATGGGCTTGCATATGTTTTGCCCATACATGACAAATGTATCGTTTACCCTCAACCAGTATTTCTTCGGTATTTTCTCCATTAATGCAAATTCTGTCTCTTCTGGAGTTTTTGTCTCGACTAGGCCAAGTCGGTTTGATATTCTATGAACATGAATGTCAACTGGGATGGCTGGCTTCTCAAAGGCATACACTAAAACACAATTTGCTGTTTTTCGTCCAACTCCTGGAAGCGTAATGAGCTGATCCAAATTGGCAGGAACCACTCCTTTGTACTGTAACTCAATTATTTTTGCAACATCAATTATGCGCCTTGCCTTTACATGATAGAATCCAATTGATCTTATGATTTTCTCAATGTCTCTTGTTTTTGCATTCGCGAGATCTTTTGCTGTTTTGTATTCGGCAAATAATTTTTTTACAACCTTCGCTGTATTTTCATCTTTTGTTCTTGCGGAAAGAATTGTTCCAATAAGAATGCTGAAGGGATTGCCTTCTTCTGCGTCATGCAGTTCTCTTAGTGCAGTCATTCGTGGCGGCTTTACAGAATTCATGGTTTTCATCATGCCATCAAGGATTTTTTCCATTATGTTTTATTGAATCATAATTCCATAATAACTTAAACGCAAAAACAGAAGTATTATACTACTTTGGTCTAATATCAAATCGTGGAGCTAACAAAAGAAGAAGAGTCTGCACTAAAAGGGGAACATGGTGAAGCCATGGAAACCGCATACAGGATACTAGTGGCAATAGGCGAGGCAACAAACGCGGAAAAACTTGTTCCAATAAAGTGGGCACATCTGTCCGGCGTAAACTATAACACGATTGGAGATGCAGGAGAGGAATTTCTCTCAAAGCTTAGTCAGGATGCCAGAGTAAAGGTAATGACCACTTTGAATCCAATGGGATTTGACTTTGATAGTGTTTCGAAATATAATCTAGACAAAAATTTCATAGAAAAACAACAAAGCATCAAACAGTCATATGAAAAAATGGGCGTAATACCGTCATTTTCATGCATTCCGTACGAAATATTCGATTTGCCAGAAAAAGGAACACAGGTTTCGTTTGCAGAAAGTAACGCTGCAATCTATGCAAACTCGGTTGCACACCTAAAAACAAACAAGGAAAGTGCATTTAGCGCACTTGCAAGTGCACTTACTGGGAAAACTCCGTACTCTGATCTGAGAATAAATGATTCACCAAATCTTACTATTAAAATGAAAATTGATGAGCCAAACGAGCTTGCATTTGGCATGCTTGGATATTTCGCAGGAAAAATTGCGGATAACTCTGTTACCATATCTGGAGTATCGGAAATGAACAAGCGGAGCTGCAAGTCGCTTTGCGGGGGAATGGGAACATCTGGTAGATGTGGAAAATTCTTTTTGGGTGAAGGGAAAGCAGACGCGGAAAAAATTGATTTTGGCAAAAAAGAAATGCAAAACATCTATGATGAACTCAATACATCCGATCATGGAGATATAATCACACTTGGCAGTCCGCAGCTTGGACTGGAAGAAATGGCAGATCTCTCCTCAATGCTAAAGGGCAGATCATTTAGTAAACGGTGCATGGTGTTTTGTCCAAGGGTAGTGCAGGAGCAGGCAAGAAAAATTGGCTACACAAACGAACTTGAACGAGCAGGCTGTGAAATTCTCTCTGATTGCTGTACATGTCTTACTCCGCTAGTTGACAAAAACGAAATTGACTCTGTCACAACAAACAGCATAAAGGGTGCATATTATTTGAAAAGCTCAAACGGTGTAGACGTTAACCTAAAACCATTATCACAGATCATAAAAGACGAAACAAAATGACGTTCAAAGTAATCGTGAAAGGCAAGGCCTCAGGAAAAATATTGAAAACCAACACTCCGATAAACTTTCTTGGAGCAGTTGACAAAAAAACAGGCATAATTCACGACAAAAAACACGATCTAGTTGGCAGGTCAATTAAAGATTCTATTCTTGTATTTCCATATGGCGTTGGAAGTAGTGTTGGTGCATATACAATTTATTCGCTCAAGTCAAACAAGTCTGCACCACTTGCAATGATCTGCACAAAGGCAGATCTTAGTGTAGCTTCAGGATGTGCACTTGCAAACATACCTATGGTCATTGCAACAGAAGAACTTGAAAAACTTGAGAATGGAAAAGAAATCACACTTGACACTGAATCCGACAAACTCATAGTTTTTCGCGGATGATTTTTCCCTTTGGCATCTCTTCTTTGAAAATTATACCTTCAAATGAAGACACTATGGTTTTCTTGTCTTTCCAACAATTATTTGGCAGTCCTGCCTTTTGGCATGTATGGGAAAGAAATTCTTCTTCGGTCCAACCATATTCTACTGGAACCTGTGGAAGTAAAAGCCCAGAGTAAAACCCCTGTCTTACTATTAGGCCGTCTCTGCCTACCTTGATGCATGATACTAGTTTGGAAGGATCATCCACTTTAATCTCTACAGGTGGTGTAAGAACCGTTACTTCAAATGTTATTCTGTCAAGCTCATCTTCTGTAACTGGAGAAAATCTTGGATCCTCGCTAGCTGCCGCAATTGCAGCATCAACCAACGCATTATTCAATTTTTTTGGCATAGGAAATCCAACGCAGCCGCGAAGATTCGATGAAATATTCAGTGTAACAAATAGGCCTGCATCATAGGAAAATTTTTCTTTTATTTTTTCATCAAGTTCTAGTTTGTGATGATTTGTGATATACTCTGTAACAATTTTTCGTGCAGTTTGCACAAGTAATGTGCCGTCCTCATCGGTAAGATCATAATCTTTCATTGATTTCATCAATAAATTTCTGCAGGTTTCTAATATGAGTTCCCTCCCAGTATATGTGATCACAGGAGTCACAAATCCAAAACTGTTGCACGTTTTGTACTACTTTGGCGGGAATACGATCGATGATTTTTTCTTTCTCTATTGGTTGAATGATGCCATTACATATGGTGCACCTGATATTTTTCACGTCAATTTTACATTTGTTGAGGTTTATTTTTTTGCAAATTTCGACAATTTGACTCATTTCATCTGTAATGAACAGATCTATTGCGAATATATTTTGCTTTTTACAAATGTTTGTAATTTCATGATCTCTTGTAATAAGAATTCGATTTTCGTTTTTTGCAATTAATAATAACTGATCATCTTTAATTGTTGCAAAATACTTGCAATCAAACCCAAGCAATCGA
>JAHEXS010000144.1 GCA_023252015.1 Candidatus Nitrosotenuis sp.
TCAGTCATGCACACTTGGACCATTCAGGATATGTTCCACTGATGTATGTCAGCGGCGGATGTGACGTGTTTGCTACTGCACCGACATTTGATTTGAGTAGATTACTAATCGAGGACATGCTGAAACTAGAAAAAGACATTCACCCGTTTGGGTTGCCCGAGGTAAACAAGATGATGAGCCACGCAAAAGAAATATCATACAAGGAAAAAATACAGCGCGGCAACTCGTCATTTGAATTGCGCGATTCAGGACATGTGGTTGGCGGAGGAACCGTTCTAGTTGAATCAGAAAACAAGCGGCTCTTTTACACTGGCGATGTAAACGTTCGAGGCTCAAGAATGCTGCGCGAGGCGGACTTGGACTTTGGCGAAATAGACCTTCTCATAACAGAAAGCACCTATTCCCAGACAAACCAGATGCCTCGAAAGGAATCAGAAGAAAAATTCATCGAGTTTGCAAATGAAATTTTAGATCAAAAGGGAACACTTTTTGTTCCGTCATTTTCTGTTGAGCGCTCACAGGAGATTGCATGTGTTTTGAAAAATGCCAAGTTCAAACACAAGATCATAATGGACGGAATGGCACTCAAGGTAAATGAGATAATTTTGCAATACCCAGAATATTTGCGAGACTACAATGTGTTTTCAGACGCCATCCATAACGCAGTGTGGATTAGCAGCCATAAGGAAAGAATCAGGGAGCTCAAAGAGCCATGTGTTGTCATATCACCAGCAGGAATGCTTGTTGGTGGAAACGCGGTATTTTATTTGCAGGAATTGGCATTTAACAAGAAAAACGGAATTGCCCTGGTGTCATACCAGGGAGAGGGAACACCTGGAAGGAAATTACTGGATACAGGAAAGGTAATGGTGCAGGGAAAGGAGAAAAAAGCAGACGCACAGGTGCGACAGTACGAATTTTCTGGGCACTCTGACAGGGATGCGCTTTTCGATCTGGTTAAAAAAATAAAGGGAAATCCAAAGGTCCTAACGGTTCACGGCGACGGCCAGTCCTGTACCAAATTCGCAGAGGAAATACATGAGAGGTTTGGATTTGATGCACATGCTCCAAAGATGGGCGACACCATAACCATCTAAATGCAAATAAATCTAGACCAGACAATTAACAGCGGCCAGGTATTTTTGTGGAAAAAACATGATAATATTTGGTACGGGGTGAACGGCCAAAACGTATTTGCCGCAAACCAAGCCAAGATAGACTCGTTAGAAAAAGACGAAATGGATTTTTTCAGAAAAAGCGATGACTTGGAAAAAATTTTCAAAGACATATCAAAAGACAAGACAATCAAATCCGCAGTAAAGAAATTCTCAGGCCTCAGATTGCTGCGGCAGGACCCGTTCCAGTGCTACATATCGTTTATCGTCTCATCAAATTCCAGCATACAAAACATCAGGTCGTCACTGTACCATATCTGCGAAAAGTTTGGCAAAAAAACAACATTCCATGGAACAAAGTTTCACTTGTTTCCAGAGCCAAAAAGACTGGCAAGGGCAAGCAATGCGGAATTGCTGTCGTGCGGGCTTGGGTACAGGGTACAATTTGTAAAAAAAGCTGCCATAGCAGTTGCAGAAAACGAAATTGACTTTAATTTTTTAAAAAAGGCCGACTACCAAACGGCAAAGGATTCACTGCTTGAAATATTTGGAATAGGGAACAAGGTTGCCGACTGTATTTTGCTTTTTTCGCTTGACAAATTGGAGTCGTTTCCACTTGACAGGTGGATATTGAGGAGCTTGCAGAATTACTATCCGGACAAGTTTTCGTTTGAGGGTAAAACCCTGACCGATAAAAAATATCAAGTGCTGCATTCCGAACTTGTGGAATACTTTGGAAAGTATGCAGGATATTCCCAGCAGTTTCTCTTCAAGACAATACGGGACGAAAATCAGAAAAAATGGTTGTGAACCTTAAGGCTCAGTTACCTCTTCGGTTGGTGCCAACCCTTAATATGGTTAAAATTTTTTGAATTCTTGGGCCGGTAGCTCAGCTTGGATAGAGTGCTGGACTTCTAATCCAGTGGTCAAGGGATCGAAGCCCTTCTGGCCCGCTTTAAATTTCTCAAAAATTCGTCAAAACTTTTCCAAATAATGCAATTTTGTAACAAGTGAGATTTAAGAGATTTACAGATTATTGCACACTTGTCTTTATATAGAAAAGATACTATTGCGACACATACAGAAAGCACACAAAGTGCAAGAAAAATTAAATTCAGAAATTGAAAAAAAATAAAATTAATCGATTCTGGTAAAACAAAGTACAAGGTCTACACTCCTGAGGAATATCTCAAGCATGTAGATGAAATTTTAAAAGAATAAACTTTGCTAGTCCAACCGTTTGATGACATCATAGACAAGAAATTAAAGAAATTCAAGTCAAACCAGTCACTAATCAAGAATTTTACAAATTTTATAGAGGAATTAAAAACGGATGATCCGGCTAGACTAGGCGAATCAAAACATGGAGTCTACAAAAACTGCATTGGGAAACACCTGACAAAATCTCATGCTTTGATTTACTATGTTGATTATTCAAAGGGAATAGTCTGGCTAGTTGATCTTGATGATCACAAAAATCTGTACGGCAGAGACAACAAATCCTAGCACATCATTTTATAAAACTGGAAAATTTAGTCTGCCTCGTGAAAGAAATCGAGATTACGCTGGAATCACTCAACATAAGGCCAAATTCAGAAATCAGGGGAATGATCAACGTCAATTATTCAGGAAAATACGACAGTATAGTACTAAACACGCAAATTCTAAACTCTAACGAACTAATGCTGTTTACGTCATATAATGGAAAGAAAATCTCGCAAAAGGCATCGCGACTTTTCATCAGCAAGGATTCAATGCCACAGAACAGGGCTGAGTTTACCGCAGTAATATCATTTGATACTGACGAGTCGCATGACGTAAAATTTCGTGCATCCATTATAGAACAGCACAAGGAAATTGAAAGTGATATTTTGTTTGCTAAATATTCCTAGAATCTTTGCTTTGTTATTTCTAGTGAGCCCTTCATCCATGGATGGGGTTCGCAGTGATATGATATTTTCTGGTCTGCAGTAAACAGGAACTCATAGGTTGTTCCAGGCTTTACTACACCCGGTGAGCCAAATTTGCCACTATATGGATCGTCATACGGAGTATCAGGAGTTACCGTGTGTGCAGTTTCATCCACATTTGTCCACACTACCTTGTTATCCACGCCAAGCTGGATTGGTACTAGTTTTGGAATAAAGTTGTC
>JAHEXS010000145.1 GCA_023252015.1 Candidatus Nitrosotenuis sp.
TCTCTCCCAAAATTCCCATATCTATTGTGATGTCATTTACATACATCCTTACAAATCGCTCAATAAGCGATTTTGGTTGACCTCTACCATACTGCATCGCATAATCTAGTGCTTCGTTTACACGATTCATTCCATATATTATGGACTCACGAAAATATTCATCGAATTTTTTTATCATGTCAGGCCCAAGATGATTGCTTATCACGTTGATTCCAAGTGGAACGGGAAGACCGCCTGTAGAGTCACGCCACCAAGTGCCAATGTCAAGTAATTTTGTAAGCTTGTTCTGATCATAGGTAATTTGTGTTTCATGTATCACAAGCCCTGCATCAACCTCACCGCGCTCAACTGCTGCTGGAATGTCTGAAAACTTCATCTCTACATAATCAAACTTGCCTATTGCCAATTGCAACAACAAGAATGCTGAGGTCAATTTGCCTGGCACCGCAATTTTTGATTTTTTTATTTCCTCCATATTCATTTCTTTTTTTGAGATTACAATCGGCCCGTATCCTTTGCCAAAGCTTCCACCACTTCTCAATATCGTATAATCTGGAATGTATGCACATGCATGAACCGAAACTGCAGTCACATCAAGCTCGTGCTTTATAGCTCGCTTGTTTAATGTTTCAATGTCTTCTACAACATGATTTACTTTAAAGTCTGGAGATGTTACTTTGCCTGTAAGCATTCCATAAAACATGAAAGCGTCATCCGCATCAGGTGTGTGACCCAGCGTGATTTCCATAAACATAATTTTTATGTCTATTATAAATATCAAGTTGTGAAAATCAAGTCATGTCAACAATTTCTGCATTTGAAAAAGAAATCAGAATGCAGCTAAACTTTGTACAAAATTTTGTTCCCCAAAGACCACTTTCTACTTTAAAACAAAAAAGAGCAGTTTTTTGTGGCACGGGAGATTCTTTTGTATCTGCACAGCTTGCAGAGGTCTTTTCTGGTTTTAGAACGCGGGCTTTTGATCCACTTGATCTGCTAAAAAACAAAAGGCTTGTCAAAAATCACGATTTGTATTTGATATCAATTTCTGGAAACACCATATCAAACATCAAGCTGGCAAAAGCAGCAAAAAATACAGTTGCAGTTACTGCAAACCCTCAAAGCAGACTTGGAAAATCTTGTAAGAGAACCATTCCACTCAGATACCAAAATTCTGGAATCTTTACAGCTGGAAGCATTAGCTTTCTTGCAAGCGCACTCACATGCATTTCACTAGTTTCAAAAATTAAGATCCGAAACGTTTCCAAGTTGTACAAGAGAGCAAAAAATCAGAGCCAGAGAGTGCGTCTTGGCAGCAAAGTATTCCTGCTTGGTAATCTGTATACATTTCCTATAGCAATGTTTGGGGCAGCCAAGCTCTACGAAGTACCTGGTATAGATGCACATTATGAAAGAATAGAACAATTTGCACACATGGGATTGTTTTCAGCAAAGAAAGGTGATACTGTAATAATATTTGAAGAAAAAAACAACCACAATGCCCAGCTTGCACGTCATTTAAGAAAATATGGTATGCATGTAGTACAAATTCAGCCTAACTCAAAAAACATACTGGAAAAAATTCTGTTTTTTACATTTGTATCAGAGTTTATTGCATTAAATCAAGCCAAGAAAAAAAATCAAAAAGAATGTTTTTTTGTAAAGGCCAAAAAATTAAGAAGTGTTAGCTCGTCCATGATTTACTGATCCTTGCAGGATCATGGTATTCTTGAAACGTTTAATACCGGCTCAGGATCGATTTTTTTCATCATGAAGTACAAGGCAACTGAACAGATTCTAAAGATAATTGGAAATAAGAAAAACATCCGAAACTTTGGAGTCATAGCTCACGTAGATCATGGAAAAACTACCATGAGCGACAGCCTCTTGGCGTCAAGTGGAATTATTGCGCCTTCTGTGGCAGGACAGGCCCTTGCCCTTGACTCTATGAAGTTAGAGCAGGACAGACAGATGACAATTGTTCAGGCAAACGTTACATTGCTTTACGAAAAAGAAGGTGAAGAGTATGTCATCAACATGATTGACACACCAGGACACATTGACTTTACTGGTCGTGTCACAAGAAGCCTCAGGGCAATTGATGGCGCAGTTGTTGTTTCAGACTCTGTTGAAGGAATTATGACACAGACAGAGACCGTAACAAGGCAAGCTCTTGAAGAAAGAGTAAGACCAGTTTTGTACATCAACAAGATAGACCGTCTCATCAAAGAGCTCAGACTTACTCCAGACAAAATGCAAGAATGGCTTGTGGACATTATTACAAATTTTAATAGATTAATCGATATTTACGCAGAACCAGAATACAAGGAAAAATGGAAGGTAAGCATACAAGATGGAAGCGTTTCCTTTGGATCTGCAAAAGACAGATGGGGATTCAATGCAGATGTAATGAAGAAAAAAGGAATTTCATTCAAAGATGTCTATGCGGCATATTCTGAAGGTGGGGACCTCAAGGCACTTGCAGAAAAAGCGCCACTGTATGATGCAGTTCTTGGAATGGTAGTAAAGCACCATCCAGCACCTGATGTTGCACAAAAATACAGAATTCCAAAAATCTGGAAAGGCGATTTGGAATCTGATTTGGGTAAAGCACTTTTGAATTGTGATGACAATGGTCCAGCTGTAATGATGATTGTAAACATGACAGTCGATCCAGCTGCAGGTCCTGTAGCTATTGGTAGATTATTTTCAGGCAAGATAAAAGACGGTGACAGAATTCACATCATAGATTCCAAAAGAGAAGGAAGAATACAGTCGGTGAACTTTTTCATGGGAAACCAACGTGAAATGGTTGGGGAACTTGCAGCAGGAAACATCCCAGCACTTTTAGGATTAGAACATGCAAGAGCTGGCCAGACTCTCTCAAGTGTTGCTGGAATTCACACCTTTGAAGGAATCCAGTATGTTTCTGAGCCTGTGGTACAAATTGCTGTAGAGCCAAAGCATCCAAAAGATCTGCCCAAGCTTGTTGAAGCTTTGCGCAGAATTACAATTGAGGACCCCAACTTGGTTGTGAAAATAAACGAGGAAAGCGGAGAGACTGTAATTGCTGGTATGGGTGTACTGCATCTTGAAATTGCAACTTCGTTGATTGCAGATGCAGGGGTACAGATTGTCACTTCACAGCCTTTGATCAATTACAGAGAAACAATCAGAACAGGAGCTGGTCCTATAATGGCCAAATCTCCAAACAGACACAACAAGATCTTTATGAAAGTAGAGCCGCTTGACGAAAAAGTTTC
>JAHEXS010000036.1 GCA_023252015.1 Candidatus Nitrosotenuis sp.
GTCGCCCAATGCAACTGCGTTAAGTGTGGAAATCATCGAGGAAAGCTTGGTCACGGAATCAGTTTGGCTGTAGACTTTATTATAGATTCAAAGCGATGTTTAAATTACCATCCAAGGTGGTGTTTTCTATGAACATGCCCAAGGAAATGAACCGGTATTGTCCAAAGTGTAAAGTACACACATTGCAAAAGGTTGCCCTATACAAGGCAGGCAAGAGAAGAGGCTCTGCAATAGGTGAAAGAAGACACAATGAGGACAAAATGGGGTATGGTGGTCAGAAATTTCCAAAGTTGGCCAAGCCTGCCAAGACCACAAAAAAACAGACGTTGATTTTCACATGTCCGCAATGCAAAAAGAAATCTAATAAAAAGGGCATCAGACTAAGAAAGCTCGAGTTGGTTGCAGTATGAAGAGAAGTCACATTCCTATTCCAAAGCCAAAGAGCAAGTTCCAGAAGGTACAATGCAAAGAATGTAGTGCTGAAAATGTTTTGTATTCACATGTTACCACAGTTGTGACATGCAAGTCATGTGGCAATACAATTGCAGAACCAACAGGATCTGTTGCAAAGATTTTTGGTACTGTTCTAGGCTCTCTTGAGTAAATCGTAATCACGTTTTGTGTTAAGATTTAACGCTAGTCTTTTGTCATCAATTATCTGATAGGTTTCTTTGATCATACTCATTGAAGAGATTTTTTTTGGATCAACTATTGACAGACCGGTGTAGTAACATTCTTTGTTGTTATGGTTTACTGAAAATTCCAATGTCAAATTCACGGCGTCTAGAAATTTTTTTGTGACAAGAAAGCTCTGCCAGACACTATTATCGTAACTTGCAACTAATTCTTTTATTATTTGTCCATCAAGTAGTGGCAAGTCGCCTGATACCACAAGTGTTGGCTCATCTAGATTTGATAATACCATGTTTAGATCAGAGACATACTCATCACCCCTTGTTTTGATAATTTCAATTCCATTAGTCTGAAGCAGTTGTTGCGTGTTTGGAGAATTGTCACTTGTTGCAGCTATAATTTTTGTAAAACAGTCAGAATCTCTTAGCGCGTCAACTACATGAATGACGACTGGCTTTTTGTATTGGAGTAAGAGCTTTTCCTCCTTTGTATCCATACGCGTTCCCTTGCCTCCCGCCATAACAAGGCCAATCATGCCGATACAAAGACAAGTAAAGATGCAAGTCTTGTGATTTCGTTTGTTGCCCCCATGATATCGCCTGAAATTCCCCCAAAGCTTCGCCTGGACACTACAAGAATTATCAATGTGAGTGTGATTCCTATGCCAAGTGCCAAAAATCCAGCATTGCTCCTTAGAATAAAAATAGAGGCAACAGTGATTGCGGCTGCAATTGCCAGTTTTTTTCTATCTCTCATGCTCTGGACAAATAACGAGTTAGAGCCCTCCCATGCGGATGGGCCAAGGCTAGCAAGCAGGACCATTGAGAATTTTGCTATTATTTCTCCAATTAGTATTGCTTGAAATAGCTCAAGTCCCTTCATTGAGGAAATCGCAATTACCATTCCTGCCACATACAGAATGATTGCAAATATTCCTGCAGATCCGACTGATGGATCACGCATAACTTGCAGCTTTCTTTCCTTTGTGCCGCGTACCATCAGACCATCTGCAAAATCAGAAAGACCATCAGTATGGTGAATGCCAGTGATTAGTGCAAGCATTCCAGTGATCAAAAGGCCGACAACTAGAGGCTCCAAGAAAAATGACAGGCCGTATGCCACTGATCCTACCATCAGCCCGATTGCAATACCAACTAATGGAAACAGGTACATGTGTCTTGCAATTGTTTGGAGATCCGAGTTTCCAGCAGGAACTATTGTCAGAAATGAAAATACGGAACCTGCTTGCCTAAACATGAATCCACCAGCCTAGATATGACAAGAGAATTACCAGTGGAATGGTAACCAGTACACAAAACAGAATTCCCGTTACTTTCATTAGCAGAACGGCTGATCTGAAATGACTTTCACCTAGGATCATAGTACCATTGCCCAAGGTGTAATGATTAATTTTTTCAAACCTTGTTCCAAGTGCTCCTGCCATTGCTGCCATTGGATAACCAGCATTTGGGCTTTCCGTGTTTTTTCCATCACGCCTCATTGTGATTAAACAATTCTTCCAGTCTGCCCTTACCAAAACAGCGGCAAGTATCATGACTAGTCCAGTTATCCTTGCAGGCAGATAGTTTAGCACCTTGTCGCAGTTTGCGCCAAACCAGCCCACATTTCTAAACAGAGCAGTCTTGTAGCCAATCATGGAATCGATTGTGTTGATAGTCCTATACACAAATGCCCCCGGAAGTCCAAATACTCCAAAGTAGAACAATGGTCCAGTTATGCCATCGACAATGTTTTCACTTATGCTCTCAAGCGTGGCCGAAATGATGTGATTCCTATCCAAGTCCTTTGTGTTGCGCTTGACTAACATTGAGAGTCTTGAGCGTGCCTCCTCAAGATTGTTCGTAGATAGGGACTCCATGACCAGATTGCCATGTTTTTCCAGCCCCCTTATGGCAATTGTGGTTTTGAGTAAAAGAGAGCCAATCAGAACAGCAATTACAGTCAGAATGACATCAGATACATTTCTCATAGGATAGTCGTATGAAAACAGCAAGGCTGCCACAAGTGCAGATGCAAAAACAGTGACCAAGACACCGCCGATTTTTTCTCTTGTTTGATTTTGGTTTTTTGCAAACGGAACAAGTCTTGCAACTATGGTACCAACCCAGGCGGTTGGATGAAACTTGTTTTTTGGATCACCAAATACAAGATCAAGTGCAAATGCAAAAAACACAGTTAAAATTGGAACAAGTATCGTCAAAATAGTCTCTCCAGCGATTTGATATCAAGATTTTTCTTTACTGTCTTTGCAAGTCTTTCAATTTCAATATCCAGTTGTTTCTTGTTTTGTTTTTTGAAGAGTTTTACTTTGTTGTCAAGCGAGTCCTCATTTGGCAAGTCCATTTCAATTAGAGGTATTACGCCAAGAACAGATTTAGAGGTTATCTGCTTGAGCCTTTTGAATCCAGGTGTTAAGATGTTTATGTTTCCCCTGAACTTGTTTATCACGAATCCCTTTACCAGTTTTTGGTGCTGTTTTGACAAAAGAGACATTGTCCCAACAAGGCTTGCAAAAGAGCCACCCTTTTCAATATCAGTTACCAAAATCACGGGAGACTTTGTCTTTTCTGCAAGCAACATGTTTGCAATGTCGTAATTTTGCAGATTGATTTCCGCAGGAGAACCCGCTCCTTCCATTACGATAAGGTCATATTTTTTTTGTAACATGGAAAGCGATTCCAGTGCTATTTGAAATCCCTTCGTTAGGACAAATTTCTTGTAGTAAGCGTCTGCAGTCATTTTCTTGTAGAATTTGCCTTGGAGTAGGACGGAGCTGCGATAGTTGCCAAGCGGTTTTAGAAGAATTGGGTTCATGTGAGGAGAAATTTCCGCCTTTGATGCAATTGCCTGGATTGCCTGTGCCTGGGAAATCTCAAATCCGCCTCCCTTGTATGAGTAATTTGACATGTTTTGTGATTTGAATGGGGCCACGCTGTACCCAGAATTTGCAAATATTCTACACAGGGCCGTAACAAGCGTTGTTTTCCCCGCACCAGACGACGTTCCCTGAACCATCAGAGTACGGCTCATTGCAGTTCCTCCAGTGCCGCAAGTAGTTTTGTGTTTTCCTTGTGAGTTTTAATTGCTATTCGAATATAGCTATCATCTAATCCGCGAAATGTGCTGCAGTCCCGAATCAGAATGTTTTTTTTCAAGAGCTTTTTTTGCAGTGTTTTTGATTTTGTTTTTGTCTTGATCAAAATAAAATTAGTAGAGCTATCAAAACAGGAAAAGTCATTTAGCTTTGAAATGGAATTTATCAGAAAATCATGTTCCTTTTTTATCATCTTTCTTGTCTTTGGAAGAAAGTTCTTGTCTGACAATGCAAGAACTGCCGCATCCTGTGATAATCCACCAACATTCCATGGAATCTTGATGTTGTGTAGTATGGATATCATCTTCTTGTCTCCAATTCCGTATCCCACTCGCAGTCCTGCAAGGCCAAATGATTTTGTAAGTGATTGTAAGATGAAGAGGTTTCCAACATTCATGTGATCAATTAAGGATTCTTTTGGGCTTTGCGTTAGTTCCATAAAGCATTCATCAACAAATAGTATGGCAGAGCGACTTTTTGCCGCGTGCAAAATCTTCAACATTGTATTCTTTGGTATGAGAGTGCCAGTTGGGTTGTTCGGATTGCAAATGAAAACACAGCCATTTTTTGGAATTTTTTTAATAAAATCGGAAATGTCATTATTCAGATTCATTGTTTTGAAAAACGCAATTTTTCCTCCACAGAGATTTACTGCTGCCTCGTATTCTCCAAAGGTTGGAACCGGAATCAAAATCGGAGTGTTTTTGGCAATTACAGCTTGACAGAAATTATAGATTATCTCGGTTGCGCCGTTTCCTATTACCAAATTATCAATTGGGATTTTGGCGTGTTTTGAGAGGCGTTCTCTAAGCTTTGTTGAATTATGATCAGGATATACAGGGATTTTTTGCAGGCCAGTTTTTAGCAATTTTTTGACCGATGGAGGAAATCCTAATGGGTTTACGTTTGAGCTGAAATCCACAAGTGAATGATTTAGGTTCTTAACTGAATACAGGCCTCCATGTGGAACCGAAACATGGCTTGCTATGTTTTTGGCAAACTTCACACACACAAACACGTATTCACGGGTTTAGTTGTTACGGTTTTAACCACTAAAGAATTATTAATTGATTGCACGAAAATTTCTCTTGTGAAGAAAAGAGTAGCGGTTTTGGGTGCAACTGGCGCAGTTGGCCAAGAATTCATAGTTTCATTAAAGGATCATCCATGGTTTGAGGTAACACAGCTTGCAGCATCCGAGAGATCTGCTGGCAAAAAATACACAGAGGCAATAAGGGATCCAAATTCCGGCATAGTGAAATGGCAAGTAGGCGGTGAAGTTCCACAGTATGTCCGAGAAATGATGGTAGTATCAATTGATCAAATAAAAACAGATGAGCTTGACTTGGTGTTTTCTGCAGTGGAAAGCGATGCGGCAAGAGAAATCGAAACCAAGTTCGCAAAAGAACTTCCAGTGGTTAGCACATCTTCTGCGTACAGATATGACGAAGACGTTCCAATATTGATTCCTGGAATTAATGACGAGCAGGTAGAACTAATTGAAACACAAAAGAAAAACCGCAACTGGAAGGGCTATGTTCTGCCTCTTCCAAACTGTACCACTACTGGTCTTGCCATAACAATGAAGCCACTATACGAAAGCTTTGGGGCAAAGCGGGTCTTCATGACATCAATGCAGGCGATATCTGGCGCAGGAAGATCACCTGGCGTTTCTGCACTTGACGTTACCGATAACCTAATCCCATACATTCCAAAGGAGGAAGGAAAAGTAAGAATAGAGACTGCAAAGATTTTGGGCAAGCTTAAGGACGGAAAAATAATACCAGCAGACATCAAGGTAAGCTGCACATGTACAAGAGTACCAGTAATTGATGGTCACACAGAATCAGTATTCGTAGAGACGTCAAGACCTACAAAGCTAGACGATGTCACAAACAAAATTCATGAATTCTCTGATCACATTAGCGTCATAGGACTCCCATCTGCTCCAAAGGACTATCTTGTTGTACACCAAGACCCAACAAGACCACAACCGAGAATTGACAGGGAGCTTGACGGCGGCATGACAACATCGATAGGAAGACTGGAGGAAGACCAGATATTTGAGAATGGAGTCAAGTATGTATTGTTTTCACACAACAAAAAGATGGGTTCTGCAAAAGGTGCAGTACTGCTTGCAGAGATGCTGTACAAAAAAGGTAAGCTTTAACCAGAATTTTTTCAAATTTTTTGATCATAACGTTATTAAACAGAAAAGATTTCACCAAATCGGGTGTTTTAAACGGCAAAAGTTGATGAATTGGATCTTACCATTTTATCAGAGCTAAGCGAAGATGCATCTATTTCAATTCCAAAGCTGTCAGAAAAAATTAAGGTAAATCCATCTGTCGTGTACAGCAGAATAAAGCGACTCACAAAAAGAAACCTAATTGAGCGGTTTACAATTGTTGTAAATGACAAGGAGCTTGGCTATGCAGTCAAGGCCATGACTGGAATCAACATGGACTCAAAATACCGCGATACCATAATTGATGAATTATTCAAAATCAAGGGGGTAAGGGAAATTTCCGAAGTCACAGGCAGATTTGACATAATCGTGACAATGTATGCGATGAATCTGGCTGAAATGCACAAACTGATATCAGAAGGACTTGGCAGCATACAGGGGGTTTTGGCCTCTGAGAGCTTTATCGAAATGAAGCGCAGAACTAAGAATATGCCTTATAACCACGAAGCATAGGTTATGTTACATTTAATTTTCGATGTGATTTTAGTTCGATGAGGAAACAATATGCAAAAAGCTCAGACTAGCTCAAGGATCAAGACGTATTACGAGCTTACAAAGCCAAAGATTTGGTATTTGCTAGTGTTTACTGCGTTTGGGGCAGCACTTACCGCATCAAACTTGTACCACATTCCGATATCGCCTGCTACTTGGGGTTTAATGATATTTGGAGTAGCTGCAGGCTCTGCTGCTGCAAATACTTTGACTAATTATCATGACAGAGACATTGATGCCATAATGGAGAGGACAAAAAATCGTCCCATCCCAAGTGGAAGAATTTCTCCCCCCGAAAAGGCCCGTGACTTTGGGCTTGTCCTAGCTGGAATTTCCTTGGTGTGTGCGTTTGCACTGTCATATACGGTAGGATTTTGGAATGGCATCTGGGCTGGAATTTTCATGGCGTTTGGTTTAGGAAATAATGTTTTGGTGTATTCTCATGCGCTGAAAAGAAGAAGCAGAACTAATATCATACTTGGCGGATTTTGTGGTGGCTCTCCTGCAATGATTGGATATGCTGCTGTAACACTGACTGGAATTTGGGACTTGGGACTAGTTATGGCAGGACTGGTATTCATTTGGATTCCAATGCACATTTGGGCCTTGACTTTGCATTTTAAGGACGATTACAACAAGGTAAATGTTCCAATGCTAACTGCGGTACAATCTGAAAAGACATCTGCTAGAGTGATTGCCATCAGCACATTAGTGATGGTGTTGTTTAGCGTAGTTCCATTCTTTTTGCATACTGAATCAGGACAGCCAGTCATGAAAGAGATTTATCTGTACACGGCAATTGCGTCTGGCGCACTTATGTTGCTCTTGTCGTTTTGGGTTATTGCAAAACCATCTGAGAAAGCATCATGGATGCTCTTCAAGTTTTCCAGCCCGTATCTTTCTGTGCTGTTTATTGCGCTAATGGTTGATTCTGGCTTTCGATAACCATCGAATAGATAACTTGTGCTTATTCTTTTTAATGTGAGTATTTGGGAAAATATATTGTCGGCTGAGTTATGTTAGGATATTGGCATCTAATAGCAAAGTAATCTTGACAACGAGCAAGATAACCTAATCATAAAACTCGTTTTTTGATACAGATTTGAACATAGGAATTGAACTTTTAGGGGATTTAGCTTATCTTTTGATTACCTGTGCGGCAGTAGGTGCACTTGCCTACATCCTTAGGCAACCCCTGATTTTGGGATTTTTGGTAGCAGGAATTCTGATTGGCCCATTTGGACCGTTTAGTCTTATCAAAAACATAGACATGCTGAACAATTTTTCAGACATTGCAATTGTCTTGCTGTTGTTTGGCGTAGGGTTGTCATTTCCACTCTCACATCTCAAGGGAGTTGGAAAAATCGGAATCACTGTTGCAGTAATTGAGGTTTTAGCAATGCTTGGAATTGGATTTACAATAGGTGCCGCATTTGGGTGGAACTTTTACAATTCAATGTTTTTGGCAGCGGCACTATCAATCAGCTCCACTGCAATAATTGTCAAAGTATTGGAGGATACGGGCAGAATGGAAGCAACATCTGCACTTTTACTTACAGGAGTGCTGGTAATTGAAGACATAATTGCAATTGTCATGTTGAGTACTATGCATTCTACGGTAATGAGCGGTTCAGTTGAATTTCCAGTGATAATGTGGACAATAGCAAAAATTGGCATATTTTTTGGCGGAACTCTGACACTTGGCATATTCATCGTTCCAAAAATATTTGATTTAATCGCAAGACTGGAACGATACGAAATCACAATTACTTTTGCCTTAGGCCTTGCCTTTGGACTGTCATTTCTGACGTACAATCTTGGATTTTCTGCAGCTACTGGAGCATTTTTGGCAGGAGTAATAATTGCTGGATCAAAATTCTCAGAAGACATCTCCCTTCTAATTACACCAACAAAGGAGATCTTTACTGCAATATTCTTTGTCACCATTGGTGCACTGATGGATCTCACCCAAATTGGAACGTTTTGGGTTCCGGTTGTTGTAATTACGGCAGCGGTAATATTTGGAAAAATATTTGCAGTATACGCAGGAGTGAGATTATTCACTACATCAAAACAGTATGCTTTTGCAATAGGAATGAGTATGGCACAGTTGGGAGAATTTTCATTTATTGTACTAAAGACCGGAAAGGATCTCAATGTGATTAGCGACATGTTGTTCCCCATAGTCGGAATGGTTGTAGCATTAACCACGTTCCTTGGAGTTATTCTAGTAAAGACTGGAACAAGAATGGTCGAAATATACGAGTAAAACGATCAAGATCGGAGCGGTCTACAACAGCTCATAACTACACTCAAACAAAATTTGGGCTCAATGTAGGATTAGAGTTCAATGATTTATTCTACGATAAAAGAAGCTGCGCCAATTTCCACATTGTTGTATTTAGCAGTAACAACATACTGCCCAGTCAATGAATTTGCATCAAGCATAAGCGGGACTGAAAAATCACCGTTCTTTGTGATTATTCCCCTTAGATCAAATGAAGTATGATCAGGCTTTGTTATTGTCAGAATCACATTTGTGCCGGTTTTGGAATCATCTACCATTCCTGAAACCTCTACGTGAATTGTCTTATACGGCAACTTTTCAAATCTATAGCTGTTTAGATGAATGGTTCCACTGCTTACCTTGGCTGCACTGTTTGTAGGATTTGATGGTACGACAGAAGGTGACTCTACATTTTCAATAGGCCCAATCTGCATTATTCCATTTCTTACCAAATATTGGATGCCGGAAACAAAATCAGAATCAGTGATTGCTCCTTGCGACCACCATTTTGCGTTGTTTTTTATCCAAGACGGGATTTCCTTAGACTCGGATTGCTCTTGCGTAGTTTCTGGGATTATGATTATGCCATGTTCTATTAGAAACTTGATTCCCAAAACAAAATCAGAATCACCAATT
>JAHEXS010000037.1 GCA_023252015.1 Candidatus Nitrosotenuis sp.
ATGCATGTGATTTCTCTATTAATGCTCACCCACCAGAAGGGGCAATCTTAAGGAAAGCCCCAACACATCTTAGAGGAGATGTTAGAAAAGCATTAGGTCAATTACGTAAAATGGGGTTGGCTCAAAAACATCCAACTGGTAGAAACACAACTTGGAATATAACTAGAGATGGGCTTAACTTAGCACAACATTAAACCAAATACCCAAACAATGTTCATTACTTGGATACCATTTTGATTAGGTTTTCAATCTTATTCTGCCCTAGGTCAAGCTTGATTCCTGCTTTTTCTGCGGGGGTCTTTTTGATACTTCCATGCCCGCTTATGAAATTGTAGTGAACTCGATAAGCAGCAATTAGTTTTTGTGCAGATTCTTTGTGATCCATTCCTCTCATTACAACTTCTCTATCTCGGAAAATACTGTTATTCGTGCGAGAGATTCTGCTTTTCTTATCTCCTTGAACTCTGCCATTAGGATGAACAAACTTTACATATTCTATAAGGTTTGACTTGTTTTTGCTTGCAAACCACCGTTTTTGAACAGGAAGAACCGTTAGAAATCAAACCTCAACTCCCAAACAGAACTGGCACTACATATAATGCGAAGACATAACTAGCCTAGTTTTTCACTCTATTCCATGCCGCTACGAAAAACAGGAAAACATCAAAGAAAGGCAGATCAGAAAGCAGCGCGTAACTGGCGAAAAAAGTAGTCTTTTGATCTTTTGAGTGTTCAACATATCAGTCCGGTGTAAATGATCTTTACATCTCAAAGATTTTATTTTATGGAATAAACCTCATGTATGCTAAACACAGTCTACAAAGAAGCAATCAAGAACAGAGACACCATACTATCAATCCTAAAGGGGCCAAAATTTGAGCAAATAGTAGAACGTGCCAGGCAGAACTGGATCGAGTACAAGCCGAAAAAGCAGGACGCAGTCATGGCTGGAATTGACAGCAGTTTTAACAGTACCAAGTTTCAGGGAATGGAGCTTTGGGTAGTTACCGCAGTATCCATAAAAACAGACGGCGGGATTCTTTCTGATAATCATAAACAAGGGTTAAGCAGCAATGTCTCGGATCTGTCATCAATTGCAAGCAAGATGGAAATTGACGCGTGCAAAGAGACAGTCGATCTAGTAGATATCACGCTGATGGATGGCTCACTATATTCTCAATTCATGACAAGACAGTCAGGACTTACCCATACCATTTTGAAAATAATGGCAAAAAAACAGAACGTCGTTTTTGTTGCCAAGACATCAAACACAAGAATGCAGTTTTTGGATCTAGAATCGCTGGCAGGCGACATATTTTATTACAATCATGCGACAAAGACTCCCGGATTTAGCCGAGTTTTTGTCGATAAAAAGTTTGGAAAGGACAAGGCAATATCGTCAATTTATGCAAGACTGAGCGATTCAACGCCTTTGATCAAAATTGAAATGCTTGGCGATTCCCACACAGAAGACGAAGTCGGGTCGTTGCTTGACAAACTATACAAGAACAGTGTTGGAGGATACCCATACGCGTTAAAGCTTGCACACAATAACTGCAAGATAAGCAGTGCCGATTTGGGCAAGCTTGTCAGTCTTTACGGGATATCAAACGAGATTGGCTCAAGAGAAGTACTGGAATAGCCATTAGAAAAAAATCCCAGTTTTTGAGAAACTATGAATCAATCAAATGATCTTGAATGTACTGTTTGATTTGCGGTTTGTAAGATGTGTTCAGTGAGACTGTTTCCCAGTTTTTACGCGGTAGAAGCCAATTCCATTTAACAGGTTCTTCGACCTTTTTCATTACATTTCTGCCATTATTTTTTACAACGTTGCTTAGACGATTTTTCACCCTATCCAAGTTTGTGTATATTTCGGACCAGATTCCTTGATTCCACAAGTAGTGAAAAATCTGGGCGCGCAGTTGATCATCGATGAAGACGGATTTCAAATCAGGTACACTTATGATACCTTCAAAAGTTATAATTTAAATACTTTTTAGTACAAGAACAAGACATGCCAGAGTCTAGTTCTTTGCTCCTAAGAGTATATGGGAGCTCGCCGCAGATGAAGATTTTGGATTACCTGATGAACTTTCCAAAAAATGACTTTACGCAAAAGGAGATAATTGAGGCCCTAGGTATGAGCAAGACCACATTTTACAAATACTTTGATAGCATTGTTGGGTTCGGCATGATTAGGGTGAATCGAAAGATTGCAAACGCAAAGTTGTATTCAATAAACATGCAAAGCCCCCTAGTTAAGAATATCAAAAAAGATATTGATTATCTTTCAGAAAAGATAGCAGAAGATTCTCTAGAGCAGATCAGTGTCAAAACAAAAAGCAAGAAACGCTAGATTATTTTTCATATTTTCTATCATTCAAACTAATTTCTCCAACACAGCAAGTATGGTTTTTCCTGAAACATGTTTATCAACAGATAATTGCGGATTTTACCACTATTCCTAAATTACCCATAATTAAAAATTATAAAAATTCACAGAAAATTATATAATTCTTATAATTAAGAATCAAATATTTATATTTTTTATTTTTTTAGTAGGACAACGATGTAAAATGATTAATGTTAGTATTATTGATGCATTGTGAATGGTCACAAGTTCATTGTCTGTTTACGCAGGGGTCAAGTCATACAGCATAAAGGGAAAAATGCTCACAAGGAAAGACTTGCAAATGCTATCAGAGTCAAGAGATCTTGATGAGCTTATCACAAGGATGAAGAGCACATCATACGGAGAGACAATTTCCAAAGTAGTCAAGCCATATTCATCAGCAAAGATCGAAATGGCATTAAAAGAAAGACAGGCAGATTTGCACTTTAAGATGATACATGCGGCAGGCGACCCCAACGTGTTGTTTGCATATTATTTGAGGTTTATTTTGCAAAACCTCAAAATTATTCTAAAAGGCAAAATACTTGGACGAGGCCAAGCCGAAATAGAATCAGCAGTCAACTTGCATGCAACTGAATTGATCAAAGAACGCGACATAATTGTAAAGGCAATGATTGCAAAAGACATCGAGGAGGCAGTAACGACACTCAAGGTAATCGGAATTGGAGATGAGGTCGAAAAGGCGTTCTCGTTGTACCATGAGAAAAAACAAATTCAGATACTTGACGTGTATTTTGACAAATTTTTCTATGACAACCTAAGCCGTGTCATAAAGACCTCAACTGAAATCAAACTGCACATGCTGTGCGGAACTGAAATTGATTTTCATAATATGCGATGTGTCCTCAGAGGCAAATTCTGGAATTTGGATGAAAATCAAATCCAGGATCTGATTGTTCCTGGAGCATCAGGTTCTGCAAAAGAAGTTCTTACAAGAATGATTTCAGCAGATTCCATAAAAAATGCACTAAACGAATTGGCAAATACCAAGTACGGAAATCTCGTGACGCAGGAAGAAAATCCAATTGATGCAATCAGCCAGTTTGAGCGCGCCTTTGAGATGTACATTTACAATTTGATGCAAAGCCAGTTTGGCAAGATTTTTGGTTTTTCAACTGTTGTCGCAATAGTCAGGCTAATCGAATATGAGATAAGGAACCTGTCTTCAATTGCGTTTGCAGTCGAGCAGAAAATTCCGTCAGAGACGACGATGTCAAGACTAATAGTTAAAAGTTTAGACTAGATTTTCTGCCAATCAGTTAAGGTGGGATCTGAGCTTTTCTACTGTGCTTTTGATGTTTGCAGCTATTCTCTGATACATCATTAGGGTTTCTTGGTCAATGAACAAGTCCTTTTGCGACTTCCATTCCGATGTTATGAGGATTTTTGCGTACGATTCCTTTTTTGGCTTGTATTTGTACCAGTACGAGTCATCCTTTACTATTTTCAGATATTCATAGCTGACCTTTGCCTTTGGAGAATAGACAGAAACTGTGATTATCCGCTCCTTTAGCAGGGATTTCATCAAAAGGTCGTGCAGCTTTTCGTCAGAGTTTAGTATTCCAATTATGTCATCCGGGATTAGACCGGGCGGTAAAGTGGTAAGTTTGCCATATCCATCCCAGATAAAGTCTTCAACCTTTGAATTAAGTCTGCCTTTTAGGATTTTTGTCAGAGTTCCAATGTTTAATGGTCCAATCTTGATCTCAGACGGAAATGAAATAAAAAACCTCATCTTCCACATCGTACCTTCCGCTATTCCCATCCCACACGTGCCACCTGGAGCAAACTCGCTTTTTGTTACAGTTTTTCTTTTTAGAATGTCGATATAGTTAATGCTGTCGTTTACCTTCATTACTCCTCTGCTTGCTATTCCAGGAGTCGGGCCATCTAGTGATGATCTTGGATAGTCATACTCAAAGTCCATCGTTCCGTCAGGCAAAAGCTTGCAGTCAAGCCCAAGTGACGCCAGATGCTTGTGAAGCTTTTTTGCGATCTTGTCTTCCACTGTAGACGCAATAATAGAGTCAGGATATTGTAACGTGGTTTTGCTTACGTCTAATATATTATTAAGAATATCTGTTTTTCAGATAACGATTTGATTGAATTCCAAAAATGTTGTAAAAATTATAATAAATATTTCAAAAAATTAAAATAATTATGGTATTTGTTACGCTGTCTCGATCAGTTTTAGGATGCTGGCGATTACACGGTTGTGATCTACGACGACCTCGGTTGTCATGTAAATTATGTGCTTGTCGTCAATTGGAATGGTCATGCGTTTGATTTTTTCATATTCGGCAATCACGTATTTTCCCTTTCCTATTGAACCCGTAAAGATCAGTCGCAATTTCCATGCTTCAATGGCATGTCTAATGGACTGCTGCTCTTCGTGAGGGCTCAGATAGTTAGATACTCCCTCACGTTGTCCGCCTGCCATGAGTCTTCCTTCCATGTCAACAATTGTAACAAATCGGATTTTAGGATCTATGTCTAGGATGTCTTTGTGTAGCTTGATGTAGTCCATAAGACACTATTACCACTTAACTTCTTAAGGTTTCGTTTTTCACATTTATCAGATATGCAGATCTTGTCAAGGAATGACAAATCTTCGAATTTATTTAGCTCTGTAAGATAGTTTTTCTGTGATATACCCCAAGACACTAACTCGAAAATCAACGGTGGGAAAGACATGACACTTGGAGTAGTAATTGGAGAGTCAAAGCCAACAGCAGTAACTGCACAAACATCAAGGCCGCTTTCAGTTGGAGAGTATATCGTGATCGATTCAAAGGACGGCAAGCTTTTAGGATTGGTTGAGCGGTCGTTTGTTTCAAGTGCTGCACTAAACGACATTCACAATTACGACGAGGCAGTTGAAAGTAAGGAGGTAGCAGACCTAAATTCCAGAGACAAGAGCTTTACTGCAAAAATAACAATTCTTGGATATTTGACAGACCTTCAAAAAAGCAGAATTGTACTTCCTGCCATCCCTCCAATACCAGGAACTGCAATTATTAATGCGACAAAGGATGATTTGGGGACAATCTTTGGCCCGCAAAAAGAAGAATGGGTAAAGATTGGCACGCTTTTGAGAAACTCTGAAATCGAGGCAAAGGTGAATCTGAACAAAATTGTTTCTCGACACCTTGCCATTCTAGCAATGACTGGAATGGGAAAAAGCAATTTGGTATCATTACTGGCAAAACAAATTTCAAGACTTGATGGCACTTTGATAATTTTCGATTACCACAATGACTATCCAGACTTGCACATACCTGGAATTAACGTAATTGATGCAAAAATCAATCCAAGACTTTTAGACGCAAACACGCTTTCAGACGTGCTTGAGATTCGGGAAAATGCAGACATTCAGCAAAGAATTCTGCGACTCGCATTTACACACGACGTAAAGGAGGCAAAAAACTTCTGGGATGCACTTGACCACAATGTTGCAATGATTGGTTCAAATCCAGAGCGAAAGGACGACAGGCATTCTGCAGATAGGGTTCAGGACAAAATTGACGATGCAAGACACAGGTTTGCAGACGTACTTGACCCAGACATAATGGACCCACTTGGACTAATCAAAGGGGGAAGGGTAAATGTGCTAAACGTTTCAGAATTATCAGAAAAGCAAGCAAACGTTGCACTGGCATATTATTTTCAGGAATTGCTAAACGACCGAAAGACCGCACTCTTGGCAAAAAATTCTAAAAACAAAGAGGGCCGCAGATACAGATTTGATTCTCCAATTTTTGTAATAATTGAAGAGGCACATGTGTTTATTCCAAAAGGAGAAGACACTCACACAAAATACTGGGCTGCAAAAATTGCAAGGGAGGGAAGAAAGTTCGGACTAGGACTATGTATTGTTTCACAAAGGCCGCGAAACATTGATCCAAACGTGCTAAGCCAGATGGGATCGCTTGCGATAATGAAAATAGTTCAAGAAGACGACCAGCACCAAATTGCATCTGCTGCAGAATCAATCAGCAAGGACCTCATCGCACAGCTGACCTCGCTAAATGTAGGAGACGCAGTGTTTGTTGGACAATGGGTAAACCTTCCAGCTATTGTACACATAGAAGAGGTAAAGGACAAGGTGATTGGTTCTGACAAAAACGCAGTCTCCGAATGGAAGTATGCAAAAAAGTTCGACAAGATCGCAGTCGAATCCACACAGGGACTAATCCAAAAAGACCTGCTGCTTGATTGAGATGATATTTTCCCACATTTCCGATACTCATTTGGGCCTGATGCAATATGGCCTAGAGGAAAGAGAAAATGACATTTACAGTGCGTTCAACGAATCAATTGACACATCGATTAAGGACCATGTTGATTTTGTAATTTTTGCAGGCGACATATTTCATGTCCCAAACCCAAGCGGCATGGCAATAATTCAGATGGCAAATGCACTAAAGCGCCTAAAACAAAACCAGATAGAATCGTTTTTTGTGCTAGGCGAGCACGACATTAGTAGAATTCGCTCAACGCCAATCCCATACGTGTACCATAATTTGGATTTTGCAAGGTATATCGGACAAGGAAGGCCAATTGTCCACAAAAATGTCCTAATTGCAGGATTCGACAAGATACGAAAAGGCGAGATGCCCAGATATTATGATAAACTTGCGCAAGTTGACAAAGCAGCAAAGGAACACACAGGTCACAAAATTTTAGTGATGCATCAAGGAATATCTGAAATAAACAAGTTTGCCGGCGAACTCAGCTCAACCGATCTTCCAAAGAACTTTACCTATTATGCCATGGGCCACCTCCATGACCAATTCCTAAAACAGTTTTCCCACTTGTCAGGACCGGTAGCATATCCAGGATCAATCGAAACTACAACAAGTGAGGGAATCAAGGAAACGCAAAAGGGGTTTTACGAAGTAGATATTTCAGGAAACGAGGCAATGCCAAGCTGGATTAAGCTTGACACGCGACCGCAGATTTCACAAAAGACAGAATTTGACATGCTGGAAAGAGCAGTCAGCGAAATTCTAGAAAAGGTCTCAAAACTTGCAAGAAAACCAATTGTGGAGATAAGAATTTCGGGAGACAACATAGAATCAGATTTAGTACATGCCCAGATGGCCCGCCTTGCACCGCACACATTGCACTATGTTTGGAGACTAATCCAGAATAATGGCACCAGTTCGTCAGTACTTTTAGACAGGCCATCAAGCATCGATGATGAGCTAATCAGACTGGCTACAAACTGCCTTGGCAAAAACGAGCTTGCATCATTTGCAATAAAGGATCTTTTGCCATTATTATCATCAAACAAAACAGACGAGGCGGGACATCTGGTAGTTGAAAGATTTGAGCAGTTCAAGAGGTCAAAATGATAACATCGGTTGAGCTTGGCAATTTCATTTCGCATTCTGAGACAAGAATAACCCTTGAGGAGGGAGTAACAGTATTTGTAGGGCATAACGGGGCGGGCAAATCAAGCATCATTGACGCAATAACATTTACGTTATTTGGAGAGCACACAAGAAAGTCAAACAAGAGCCTCATTCGCAGAGGCACAAGCCAGGCATATGCCAGGGTCAACTTTTCTCTAAATGGAAAGCAGTACCAAGCTGAGAGAAAAATCGACTCAAGGGGAACGCTTGGGGCCCAGCTCTTTGAGATAAGAAACGGCGAGGCAATGCCGATTGCATCAGGTGAGCGAAAGCAGTTTGGTGAATCCATGACTGGTGAAATAGAATCAAGAATAGGCCTTGACTTTACCAAGCTCAAAGTTGCATCAATCGTACAGCAGGGTGAGCTAAATTCCATAATCAAGGCAAAGCCAAAGGAATTCAAGGAATTGCTCAACGCAATAATTGGAATAGACAAGCTTGATGTCGCATCAGGCCAGCTAAAGATAGTTCAGAAAAACTTTCGCCAGACAATCCAGCAAAAATTAGGATATGACGATACCCACATCGACATCCTAAACAAAGAGAACGTATTGCTAAACGACGAAATAAAATCAGCAGAGCCCCAAAAGCAACAACTCCAAGAAAAAAAGGAAAAAGGAGAATCAGAACTAGAACAGATAAAGCAAAAAATAGAGACAGAGTCCCCAAAGGAGACAATACTAGCACAGATCGAACAACGAAAGAACGAACTGACAAAATATGCAAGGGATGCAATACTTTTGATTCAAAGAAACATCGCAGAAAAGGAAAGAAAAATTCAGGCATGTCAGGAGTGCTTCCAGTATGCAGACTCTAAGGGAATGCTGGAAGCAATGTTGCAAAAAACTGAAATTGAAATCGATGACACTACAAGAAAAATTCAGGACCTCTCAAAGAGGATTGCAGTCATACGAGAACACGAGTCCCTTGCAAAAAAGCTGCAGCTCCAGGACGGTAAATGCCCAGTATGCGACTCCACAGTAGATCACCTAAAGCCAATTTTTCAATTAGAACATCTAAAACAAGAGCAGCAAAATGCAGAATCGGAAATCAAGACACTTGAGCAAAGAAAACTCCAGTCGGTAAAAGAGAAAAAGGAAATCTCCGAAAAACTGCAAAAAGCAATCGCGGCAAAATCCACGCTTGACGCACATTCCATACAGAATGTGGGGCAAATTGAAGCGATACGGACAGAGGTAGAGGCGCAAAAATCCCAGATCAAAGTGCCAGCCACGGTAAACACGGAAGGCGGATTGCTCCAGTTTGCGTCAATTGACGCACACACAAAAACTCTGTATGAGACAATATCAGACCTTGAAAAGCAAGTGTCGGGTTTTAATCAAACGGAATTTGAAAAACTCAAAGTCGATCTTGAGCAAAAGCGCAGAGAGATAAGCCAGATTGATCAAATGTATGGTGCAATTACAGAAAAAATAAAAAGAGCTGA
>JAHEXS010000146.1 GCA_023252015.1 Candidatus Nitrosotenuis sp.
AAATTCGAGAATAAAATCTAATTAAATTAATATATGTAGCACGACGTTTCAGATCGCTGGGCATGCATTCTGATAAAATTAAAGAGTTTTTAAAAAAAAATAAAACTGCTGCCCAAGGAGGAGGCGAAGACAAAATCCTCGCTCAACACGAAAAGGGGAAGCTTACTGCACGAGAACGAATTGAACTTCTCTTAGATGAAGGAAGCTTTGTTGAGCTTAACGCACTAACAACACATCACTACTACGAGTTTGATATGCAGAAAAAAAAATTCTTTGGTGATGGTGTCATTACAGGATATGGAACAGTAAACGGAAGACAAATCTTTGTTTTTGCTTATGATTTTACAGTGTTAGGCGGCACACTTAGTGCGATGGGTGCCAAAAAAATTACGATGCTTATGGATCATGCAGTACGTGTAGGGTCTCCAATTATTGGCATAATGGACTCTGGCGGTGCACGAATTCAGGAAGGAATATTGAGTCTTGACGGATTTGCTGATATCTTTTATCATAACGAGCTTGCGTCAGGTGTAGTACCGCAGATTACTGCAAGTATTGGACCATCGGCTGGAGGTGCTGTATATTCTCCTGCAATGACTGACTTTGTAATAATGGTTGAAAAAGCAGCTACCATGTTTGTTACAGGTCCAGATGTTGTAAAGACGGTTCTTGGAGAAGAGGTATCATTTGATGAATTGGGTGGTGCAATGACACATGGAACAAAAAGCGGAGTTGCCCACTTTGTTGCAAAAAACGAATACGAATGTATGGATTACATCAAAACACTTCTTTCCTACATACCACAAAACAATACCGAAGAACCATCTGTTGTTCCAAACGACGATGACCCAAACCGACTAGATCATAATCTTATCAATATAGTTCCTGAAAACTTACTTCAACCCTATGACATGAAGCAGATCATCTACTCTATTGTTGATAATCACACATTCTTTGAGGTCCATGAGTTATTTGCACAAAACATCATAGTTGGATTTGGAAGACTACACGGAAGAACTATTGGAATAGTTGCAAGCCAACCACTTCACTTAGCTGGAGCACTAGACATTGACTCATCAAACAAGGCAGCTCGATTCATTCGATTCTGTGATTGCTTTAACATTCCAATTGTTACTTTGGTTGACACACCTGGATACATGCCTGGAACAAACCAAGAACACAACGGCATCATAAGACATGGAAGCAAGCTTTTGTATGCATACTGTGAAGCCACCGTTCCAAAAATTGCGCTAGTCATTGGTAAAGCATATGGTGGAGCATACATTGCTATGTCAAGCAAAAATCTGCGAACCGACATAAACTATGCATGGCCTACTGCTCAGATAGCAGTACTTGGTTCTGAGGCAGCTGTTAGAATAATGAATAGAAAGGACTTGGATAAAGCAAAAGATCCTGAGGCGCTAAAAAAACAGCTAGTAGAAGAGTTTACAGAAAAATTTGCAAATCCATACGTTGCAGCTTCTCATGGAACAATTGACAGTGTAATTGATCCTGCGGAGACAAGGCCTATGTTAATCAAGGCACTAGAGATTTTAGCAAACAAAAGAGAAAAACAGCTACCAAGAAAGCACGGAAATATCAATCTGTGATTCTATGATAAAAAAGATTCTGATTGCAAATCGTGGTGAGATTGCACTGCGTGTAGTCAGAACATGCCAAGCACTTGGAATCAAAACTGTTGCAGTATATTCTGATGAGGATTATAACTCGCTGCATGTAAAAAAAGCAACAGAAGCATATCATATAGGAGAAGCAGCGCCTGCAAAAAGCTACCTCAACCAAGAAAAAATAGTAGAGATTGCATTATCTTCAGGAGCTGATTCATTACATCCTGGATATGGATTTCTATCAGAAAATGCAGATTTTGCAAATCTTTGCGCAAAAAACAAGATCACATTCATAGGGCCATCAGGCAAAAGCATGCAGCTTTGTGGCGACAAGATGAAGTGCAAAGACGCGATGGTAAAAGCCAAAGTCCCAACAGTTCCTGGAAGTCCTGATCTTGTAAAAGATGCAGATGAAGCATTAGGAATTGCAAACAAAATCGGTTATCCTGTTTTATTAAAATCAGTTTTTGGTGGAGGTGGGCGTGGCATTAGACTAGTAAAAAATGACAAAGAGCTAAAGGAGGCATTTGACATTGCAACAGGTGAATCAATGGCAGCATTTGGTAAATCCGCTTTACTTGTTGAAAAATTTCTTCCAAAGATTAGACACATTGAGTTTCAGCTTGCACGAGATAAACATGGAAATGCAGTTCATATTTTTGAAAGAGAATGTTCCATACAACGAAGACATCAGAAACTAATTGAGATGTCGCCTTCTCCTGTAGTTGACCAGAAAACAAGAGACAAAATAGGACAGCTTTCTGTAAATGCAGCAATTGCAGTAGACTATACAAACCTTGGAACTGCCGAATTTTTGAGACTAGATGATGGTACATTTTATTTTATTGAGATTAATGCACGACTGCAGGTAGAACATCCAGTAACTGAGCTTGTTTCAGGTTTGGATCTAGTCAAACTACAAATCGACATTGCAAACGGTGAGGAAATCCCATTCAAGCAAAAGGATTTGATAGTAAACGGTTGCGCAATCGAATGCAGAATCAACGCAGAAGACACATTTTTGGATTTTGCCCCATCAACAGGTCCAGTAAGTGATGTAACAATTCCTTCAGGGCCTGGCATCCGAGTTGACACATACCTTTACCCCGGATGTACTGTATCGTCATTTTATGACTCGCTTATGGCAAAGCTCATCACATGGGGACAAAACTTTGAGGAATCTCGAACAAGAATGCTAAATGCATTATCTGACTTTTATGTTCAAGGCGTTGAGACATCGATTCCACTTTACAAAACGATTTTGCAAACAAAGGAATTTAGGGAAGGCAACCTGTCTACTGATTTTCTTGAGCGATTCAAAGTTCTTGATAAATTAAAAAATGACATCAAAAAGGATACAATTGAAAAGCAAAATGCAGCACTTGCAGCTGCAGTGCTTTACTCAACTTACTATAAAAGTAGAATAAAATCAATTCCTGAGAATAGCTTGCATTGGAAAAGTAAACTGGACAGAGCATAATGGAATACAAGATTGAGGATATAGAGAACACCTTTAATGCAGACGTTATTCAGGTTTTAGGAAACTCTGAATATCTTATCAAGATAAACGACAAAGAAA
>JAHEXS010000038.1 GCA_023252015.1 Candidatus Nitrosotenuis sp.
AGGACGGTTTGTTGTTGAAAAACATAATCCAAAACAAGACAATAGGTACACTCAACACGTTTTACCATCCAGACTTTGTTTCATTTTTCAGTTCACGTGGTCCCGTTTCTCCATTTTACATAAAGCCAAACTTGGTAGCACCTGGAGTTTTTGTGAACACCACCACAATTAAAGGCAATTATAATCTGACAAGCGGAACTAGTTTTGCAGCCCCACATGTTTCGGGTACAGCTGCCATCTTATTGCAAAAGAATCCAAAATTGACACCATATGAGATTAATTCGATAATTTCGACTACTGTAGATCCAATATCAGATACGTATGGAATTCCATTTCCACTTGAAATAAGTGGAGTTGGCAGACTAAATGTAACAAAGGCGTTTAATGCGAATCTCATCATAACGCCATACTATGTCATCTTTGATTTATCGCCATACGCCAAAACACAAACCTCGCTATTGCAGATAAAAACAATCAATCAGGAATCCCCAAAAATAAAAGTAGAATTCAAGTTAAACGAGGATGCAGTAAATTTTGATTACTCACTTGATGGCAATCGTCTTTACATCATCTCCAATCTTGTAAAGGAAATTCCAAGGGAATATCAAGGAATGATCACAATAGATGATGGTGCAATGAAATATCACATTCCAATGTTGGTAAGAATATCAACAAGTTCAGTTGGCGCAATTAATGATGATGGAAAATTGGATTTTAGAGTTTACTCAAACGACACTTGGTCTTATGCAAAGATCTCAGTGTACAATAAGGATGACAACCTCATCAACACTGCATCCATAACACCAGCAAAAAACGAGCATATCATAATCCATGAGGCAGGACAGTACTGGATTGAGGCAAACATCAAAGAGAAAAACGATACAACTAATGTATATAATGCAATTTTTGTCGAGTCACCAGCAAAAGATCAAATTGATTTTAAAGCAATTGGAATACCGCAAAGGCAGCTGCTAATCATAGTTGGAATTATCGGCACAATATCAATAGTTGGAATAATTATTAGGAAAAAACATTAGGGCTTTGTCCCTGCGTTTACTATTTCTGGTGTCGCATTTTTGAACTTGGTAAAATTGTCTACAAACATTTGAGCTAGTTTTTTTGCAGAAAGTTCGTATGCGTCTTTGTCTTGCCACGTGGTTTTTGGATCCAGGACCTCGGATGGAACCCCCGGACATTCAGTTGGAACATCCACGTTAAAGAGGGGATCATGTCGGTATTTTACAATATCAAGTGCTCCAGTCAATGCCGCAGTGACCATTGCCCTGCTGTACTTGATGCTGATTCTCTTTCCAACTCCATACGGTCCGCCTGACCATCCGGTGTTAATCAGGTAAACTACAGTGTTGTGACTTTTGATTTTTTCTCCCAATAATTTAGCATAAACTTCCGCAGGTCGAGGCATGAATGGAGCTCCAAAGCACTCGGAAAATGTGGCTTTTGGTTCTTTTATTCCCCTTTCGGTTCCTGCCAATTTACTTGTATATCCAGACATAAAGTGGTACATCGCACCTTCCTTGGTAAGCTTTGAAAGTGGTGGTAATACTCCAAGTGCGTCTGCTGTCAAAAATACAATTACCTTTGGATGCCCGCCAACACTTGGAAAGACTGCGGCTGGGATATACTCAAGTGGATATGCAGCCCGTGTATTTTCTGTAAGCGAGCCATCATCAAAGTTTGGTTTGAGTGTTTGTTTGTCAATTACCACGTTTTCTAATACTGCGCCTGATCTTATCGCATTCCAGATTTGCGGTTCTGCTTCTCGATTTAGGTTAATGCATTTTGCATAACAGCCACCTTCAAAATTAAAAACGCCTCTGTCTGACCAACCATGTTCATCATCACCAATCAGCATTCTATTTGGATCAGCGGAAAGACTTGTCTTGCCTGTACCAGAAAGACCAAAGAACAACGCAGTATCGCCGCTTTTTCCAATGTTTGCAGAACAATGCATTGGAAAAATTCCCCACTTTGGCAGAAGATAATTCATAACAGAAAACATAGACTTTTTCATCTCTCCGGCGTAGCTTGTAGCACCAATCAAAACAAGTTTTTTTGTCAGATTGATCAGTATGAAAACATCAGAGCCAGTTCCATCTACTTCTGGAATTGCCTCAAAGCCATTTATGCACATTACTGTAAATTCTGGCTCGTGGTTTTCAAGCTCTGTCGCAGATGGTCTAACAAACAATTGCCTTGCAAAAAGACTCTGCCAAGAATGATCATTGATTACTCTAATAGCAAGACGATTTTCAGCATCCGCTCCCACAAATCCATCAAATACAAACAGTTCCTTTCCTTCGACAAATTTCTTCATCTTATTGAAAATCTTATCAAATCTGTCAAGTGGGAATGGATGGTTAACATTTCCCCAGTCAACGGTATCATGGGTTTCGTCATCATCTACAATATAGCGGTCATCGGGAGATCTTCCGGTGTATTTACCAGTTTTTACTGCAAAGGAGCCAGTAGTCGTAAGCACGCCTTCATTTTTTTGCACTGCTATTTCGACTAGTTTTTCAGGCGAGAGGTTTCGGTGAATTTTTGACGGTTTTATTCCGAATGTCTCAATCTGAGAGACAAATTTGGTAGTAACAGTCGATTTAGGATCATTCATGTTTGTTTATCAACCCAATTTCAAAGAACGTAGGCATGAACATCAAATATTCGATCCGGTTACGAGTTCATTATTATCTCTTACTTTTTTACACGAGGATTTGTACAAGTAACCTATTTATTGTAAAATCTAAGAGTTTCTCTATTGACTATCAATAAAGAAGAGCTGGCATTAAGAAAGACAATTGCGGAACACAGGCCAGACTTTGTAAGACAAGAAAGTTGGAGATATGTAAGAGTTGGACTAGCTTGGAGAAAACCAAAGGGAATAGACAACCATCAGAGAAAACAAAAGTTCAGAGGCCGACCAGGATTGGTCAAGGTAGGCTACGGTGGTCCAAAAATAGCAAAGGGCTTGCATCCATCGGGATTTACAGATAATTTAGTTCACAATGTTGCTGATTTAGAAAAACTAAACCCAAAGACGGATGGCATAAGAATTGGCCACGGTGTTGGAACAAAGAAAAGATTGCAAATAGTTGCAAAAGCAATGGAAAAGAAATTCAAGGTTTTCAATGCGAGAGTGAGGACTAGTGGTAGTAAATCTTAGAGCGAAAAAACGTCTCGTATCGCGAGTCGTCGGAGTAGGACTAAGCAGAATTAAATTCGATACTGAGAGCTCAGACGACATTGCAGATGCGATCACTCGTGAGAACATCAGAAGTCTCATAACTGCAGGTGCAATTACAATCAAACCTGCCAAGGGAACATCTCGCGGAAGATCAAAATTCAAGAAAGCGCAAAAATCCAAAAGAGGTGCCACTACGGGTTCAAAGAAAGGAAGGAAGGGTGCACGTGTAGGAAAGAAAGAAGTCTATGTAAAACGAACACGCGCATTGCGATATAGACTCAAAGTAGCAAAGGATAGAAAAGATATTACAAATCCTGAATTCTGGGAACTTTACAGAAAGGTAGGCGGAAATACTGTAAAAGACACTGCTCACCTAAGAGGCCTAATTGCTGAAGTAAAGGCAAGACGTAAGGCTTAGAATCGAAAAACAATTTTTTCCCAATTTTGAATTTTTCCACTCTTAATTGAGATTCCTTCTTTTGTAAGCATGTTAGTTTTTACGTCTTCTCCGTAAAAATAGCCGCCAATTTTTCCATCAGACTTGACAACACGATGACATGGAATTATGACTGGAAATGGATTTTTGTTCATGATTTGACCGATTATTCGTTGACCGTTTGGTAGATCAATTGCCTTTGCAAGATCACCATATGTCGTAACTTTTCCTTTTGGCACCTTGAGTAATTTTTGATAAACTCTACGTTCAAGATCATTCAAAGTTTTATCACGTCCATATCAGCATCTTTGATTAAATCTATTACCTTTTGTTTGTGTGATCCCAGTCCTTCCCAGTCAAGCAGTGCGGTCTTTGCCTTGCTTCTATCCAAAATATGAGAAAAGAGAGACTCGTCAAGAAGTTCAAGGGCATGTTTTGGAATTACAGTCCCCAAGGCGTATTTTCCTTCAATGATTTCTTTTGTGAACTTTTCAGGATAATGAGTACCGCCAAAACATATTGCTACAGGATTAGTCTTTATTGGCTCAGACATGGTTTGCAGCACTAGTTTTGCAACGGAATTGCAAATGGATTCATCGTTCCATTGTTTTTCCGTGGTTCCAATCTCAATGAATATGGCAGGCTTGCTCAAAGCAGTTGGTCCGTGATGAGTAGCCTCTATTGTGATTTGAAATTCTGAAAAATCAGTTCTATTTTTCCACAGTGTTTGGAGGTAGGATTTTTGCAGATGCGGGTGCGGAACTGCAACTTGTCTTTCATTTCCACCAAATTGTGCAACGCCAAAGTTTCCAGTGCTATGGCACGTTAGGGCAAGTTCTCCAGATTGTGCCGCATGTTTTGACAAAAATACAAATCCATCGTAATGATATTTTTCCTCAAGCCAGTCTGCAGAAATTGCGGGAGTTGGAATAATTATCAGATCAAAATTTTTTCCCCGATAAATGTCGCCGTCTTTTTTCATTTGTTTTGAGATGAATTTTGCCATGTTATGGCCAGCTGGGTCTTGTTCATATGCAACTAGTAATTCCACGACCTAAAAGATATAAGACCACTTTATTAACGTCCAGCGATGGATCTAGTAAACACCTTCAAGAACATGGCAAACACGTTGAAGCTTGCCAAAAAGTCGGACAAAGAGGACTATATGCAACACTTGAGACTAGTTCTTTTAGGAATAGCTGCCATTGGGACGATTGGATTTATAATTCAGTTTGTTTTTTCGGTGTTTAGATTCGGATAGATGGAATTGTCACAAGAAATTAAATCGCATCTTTTTGCAGTTAGAACCACAGGAGGTCAGGAAAAAGTAGTAATGAACTTGCTACAAAACAAGATAAAGACAAACAAAATTAACGTTCTTTCAGTTTTACTAGTTGACAATCTAAAGGGCTATGTTGTAATTGAGGCAAAAGATGCAAATGCCGCCTTTGACGCCCTACAGGGAATCAGACATATTCGCGGCCAGCTCAGAGGCGAATTAGAATTCAAAGATATTGAAGGTTATTTGGTAACTAGAACAAATGCAACACAATTAGCAATAGACAATGTTGTTGAAATCATCGGAGGACCGTTCAAGGGAATGAAGGCAACAGTCACAAGAGTAGATAATGAAAAGCAAGAGGCCACAGTTATTCTCCTAGATGCACCATACCAATTACCAGTCACAGTTGATAGCAACTATCTCAAGATATCCACGGCTTAGGAAGGATTAAATCTTCACTCAAAAAAAGATGAAAATATGTCTGACACTCAATCTGTTTCCGCATTAGTAACTGGAGGACAAGCTTCTGCAGGGCCACCATTAGGTCCAGCATTAGGTCCACTTGGAGTAAACATCATGCAGATCATCCAGACAATAAACGATAAAACTAAGGATTTTGAGGGAATGAAGGTACCAGTAACAGTTAATGTCAATACCAAAACAAAACAATGGGATGTGATTGTTGGAATTCCATCTGCGGCAGCATTGCTTCTAAAGGAGGCAGGAATTCAAAAAGGCTCAGGTACTTCGGGTTCCACATGGGTTGGAGACATCAAAGTTGAATCCATTGTCAAGGTAGCAAAGGCAAAACTAGAAAAATCATATGCAAGTTCCTTAAAATCAGTCGCAAAAGAAGTTGTTGGAACCTGTCTTCCGTTAGGAATTAAAATCGAAGGTAAGACTCCCAAAGAATTCACTGCAGAGATAAATGCAGGAAAATGGGACGCCCAACTAAACTAAGTCACTTAGAAATCAAATAAGAAGACTCTTTGTCCGTCTTTTGTAGTTCAACAAAAGTTTCAGTGCTTTGAATTCCCTCTATTTTACCAATTTTGTCAATGACGATCGTGTGTAGTTGCTCAAGGCTTTCTGCGTGAACACCAACCATGATGTCAAATCTTCCAGTGACTTCAGAAATTGAGACAATTTCTGCCGTTTGGAATAATTGTTTATGGATCGCGTCCTTTAGTTTTGGATCCCTGTTAACTCCAATTGTTGCTTTCACGGTAATGCCAAGTTGCGCCTCATCTACAATGACAGTGAATTTTTTTATGATCTTCTTTTTGGTCAGCCTTTTGATTCTGCTATACAAGACAGATGCGTTGATTCCCATCTTTTTTGAAAGGTTTGGAACTGAGATGCTTCCATCCTTGGTTAATTCGTAGAGGAGCTTCATGTCCAAATCATCTAGTTTATGCAATGTTTACAAAACTATCGATTTGATGTTAATAAATGTAATTTTTATTATTAGAATTTGTATATAATGCAAAGCAATATAGCCAATTTAGAAAATTTTACATTTTTTGTCAAGTTTTGGCTTGCAAGCGACAAACGATTTTAAATAGGCTTTCGCAGAAAGCCGTATTGATCAACGAGTCTGAATTAACCAAGATGATAAAGGAAGCTAAGACAACAGACAAGGAACGTAAGTTCAGACAATCTGTCGAAATGTATGTAGTTCTAAAGGATATTGATGTTAAGAAAGGATTTGCAATGAATGAAACAATCCAATTGCCAAAAAAACTCAGCACCCCAACGACAGTCTGCATAATGGCGGGTGGAGACATGGGATTAAAGGCAAAAAATGCAAATGCAGACAGGGTTATCGGTTCAGATGAAATCAACTCACTTGCAGCAAACAAGCGAGAGGCTCGTAAATTCATCAACAATTATGACTTCTTTTTAGCAGACACACAACTCATGACAACTGTAGGTAAGGTTTTGGGTCAGCTCTTGGGTCCAAGAGGAAAGATGCCAGTACCAGTTCCGTTTAATGCCCCAATCGAATCATTCTTGGATAGATTTAGATCATCAATTAGAGTCAAGGTGAAAAACTCTTTATCATTATCATGTAAGATTGGCGACGAATCAATGGATGATGCAGATTTGGCTGCAAATGCACATGCAATACTGAGTGCCATTGAAAAGAAATTGCCAAACGGAGAGAGAAACATCAGAAGAGTAATAATTAAGACATCGATGGGAAAACCAATCAAACAAGTACAGCAGATGAAATAACATGAGAGAGAACAGAACACAGTATCCTAAAAAGAAAATGCAGATGTATCAAGAGATGCAAGAACTCCCAAAAAAATACAAAGTAACTGCACTAGTCAGAATGGAAAAGGTAAGATCATCTCAGCTATTACCACTCAGAAAAAAGTTTCTCAATGAGGTAAAGATAGTAAGCGTAAAGGACCAAGTTGCCAGAAAAGCACTATCTACACTTGACGTTCCAGGAATTTCAAAAATGATAGAATCTCTGACTGGCCAATGTGTTTTGCTGTTTACAAACATGTCACCATTTAAGCTAAATGTTCTTCTCGGCAAGAACAAAGTAATGATGTTTGCACGTGGCGGAGACACCGCAAGCATTGATGTTACAGTTCCAGCAAAGAATACAGGAATTGCACCAGGTCCAATGTTGACAGAGTTCAAAGAGGCAGGAGTTCCAACAAAAATTGATCAGGGAACAATTTGGATTACAAAGGATGTTACTCCAGTCAAAAAGGGCGGAGTAGTACCAGATAAGCTAGCTACACTATTGCAAAAGCTCGACATAAAGACAATCGAGGCAGGAATTGCTCTAGAAGCAGCGCTTGAAGAAGGAAAGACATTCAAACGAGAGGAATTGGTAATCGACCTTGACAAATACAGAGAACTGTTCGCAAGAGCACACCAAGAAGCATTATCACTATCAATTGAGGCAGCATACATCACACAGGACAACATAAAGCTCATTCTTGCAAAGTTAGGCCAAGGTGCGCGTTCTGTTGCAATTGAGGCAGGTTATGTTACTGATGATACAAGAGATGCAGTCTTGCAAAAGGCAAATGCCCAAGCGCAGTCAGTTGCATCAAAGGCAAAAGGTTACGCTCCAGCATAAAAAAACTATTTTTCTCTGGCCCGTGGCAAATTCCAGTTGTATTTCATTGCAACAAGCCTTAGTGAAGTAGTAATTATGATTCCACTAACAGATGCAACGTATAGTGGGGTATTACCAACTAACAGCAAATAAAATGCCACTATCCCTGCAAAGCTTGCTGTTGCATACAGTTCTTTTACAAAAATAATTGGAACTTCGTTCACAAAGACATCTCGGAGTATTCCGCCACCAACGGCACTAAGAATACCCGCAAAGGCTATTGCAAGAAAATTTAGTCCAAAGATATTATATGCAAAGGTTGCGCCAGTTATGGAAAAAACACCGAGGCCAATTGCGTCGAACTTCAAAAATACATTCCAATGCTTTTTCAAATAAGGATAAAGGAAAAACAAGGCAACTGCTGATGCAACAGAGACTATCACATACGACGGATCTGAAATTGAATTAGGAGGAAACTTGCCAATTATAATGTCACGAATTGTTCCTCCGGCAACACCGGTAATTATTGAGAGAATTATTATTCCGACAATGTCAGATTTGTGCTCAATTGCCTTGAATGCACCAGTTACTGCAAACGCCATGGTGCCAAAAAGGTCAAAAGCATAGATGAGAATAACAAAAGGTATGTCTGGCAACTAGAATTGGTTAAACCCAATGATAATTAAGATTAAAGGTAAAAATGAAAATTTTGAAGATTTAGCCGAATAGTGAAGCGAGGCCTTCCATTGCTTGTTCTTCAGATTTTCCAGCCGCTGCCTCATCGGTCTTTGCTTCTCCGCCACCTGCTGGTGCTGCTGCGGCTGGTGCTGCTGCAACTGCTACTGGTGCTGCCTTGATTGCCTCTTCGATGTTAACATCGGCGAGTGCAGACACTAGAGCCTTCACCTGGGCATCATTTGCTGATTCACCAGTGGCTTTGATTATACTAGTAATGTTAGCTTCATTAATTTCCTTTTTCAGTTTGTGCAAAATTAATGCAGCGTATACGTATTCCATCGTATCGTGATTTTCTTTGGGGATAATATAAAACTATGTAGGTTAGACCAATTCCATTATTGACAAGATTTGATCTCATTTTCATTGTTCGCGATATTGCAAATGTACAAAGAGATACGCAAATTGCAAATCACCTAATGGGACCACATATGGGCAAAAAGGACTCTTTTGTAGGACCACTAGCTCCTGCTGAACTTACAAAATA
>JAHEXS010000003.1 GCA_023252015.1 Candidatus Nitrosotenuis sp.
TGATAGTGAACATTTTCAAAAAAACACCCATCTCACAACAATGGAAGCAGATAGTGTTAGAGATAGGCATTGTAATAGGGCTACTATTATTGGGAGGAATCATTGAAGCATACATGATTGAAACATTCCCAGGGCCAAATGTCCCGCTTCCAAAAGGGAACTGATCCAAGTGATAAAATTTAGTAGAATAGGCAAAAACAATTCATTAGAAAATTATAAACGAAATCACAGGGATGAATATGTTGTGAGACTCACATACGTAACAAGCCTAGTACTGTTTGGCATTCTAATTGGCATATCTACTCAAAATGCAAACGCCCAACTTGGCGTCAATAAGGCATTTACGCTTGAAGGAAACGGTTATGCGGTATCTGGCGACTCTATTTTGCCTACATCCGTTGATTTGCAATTTACTATAACGCAGAAAGGTACCACGACTGAATTTATTTTACAAAATGGATTAATTGACATAAACGGAAAAGAACTGGATGTTTCTAACTTTAGTGGCACATTATTAAAGAACGGCCAATACTTTAGAATTGCATCCAAGGCTTCAGATTCTGATGGAAAAGAATTCTCACTCAAAGTACTTGGAACGCTGATAGAAAAAACCCAGATCAACTCCATCTATAGTTTGACTGGAACACTGGGTGATTCAAGCAAATCAACAAAACTAATCTACACAACCAAGGTTTCAGAATTTACAGCGACAATAAAACCAACAGACAACAAAAAGAAAGAAGTGACAGTCCGTATTTTGAAGGGCTCTGCAAACCCAGAACAGCAGACCTACAAAGAACAAATTGGCGGATTTTCATTCAAGTTTTTCTCAGAGGACAGAATATTGATAGGTGCTGGTGGAACAATTACATTTGTAAATGAAGATGTGGTTTCTCACAGCCTAAAGAGTGGTATCGGCCATACCGTATCGCGTCATAAAACATTCACTGCAGACGGCAAAATTTCAAGTGGTGATATACAGCCAGGCAAGTCTTGGAGTGTGACATTCCAAGAACCCGGATTCTACAGAATCTTTGATGAAAAATATCAATGGATGGACACTACAATTTTTGTAAGCAAAGATTCAAGTTCAAAAACTCTAGGCTCCGGAAATCCTCACAACTAGTCTTTGAAATTAATGTAAGATTCTAGGCTTGACTGATTGATCACCATTACGGAAAGATCAGAAAACTCTTTTCCTTCCAAATCCTTGACCGTGCCTACAAACTCTGTTTCCTTGTCCGTGGTCAAAGACTCAAAAACATGTACCTTTAGTTTTGTTGTATCAAAACCGTTATTTTTGAGGTAATGTGCAATCTCGGACTGCATAAAGTGTTTTTCAGGCACTTTTGGCCACGGTCGTGGAACCAACACAACGCTAAATCCGTCAACGAGTGCCTTTTGCAGTTCAAGTTTTTTTTCTTCAATTGATGTAGTAATGTGCATTGTGATTACCTTGGATTTGTCCAATGGAACCTTGGCCTTTGAGGCAGCAACCTGAATTGCGCTGATTCCAGGAATTATTTCTACATCTCCAAAAATTTCGATCAGTCTGTCTACCACTTCGGATTCAGAAAAATTAACATCGCCAGTAAATGGAACAACCAGTTTTTTGTTACCAAGTGTTTTGGCAACTTCCTGGTATGATTCTTCCTGATTCTTCATTGTTATCTCGTGGACTTGTTTTCCTTTGATCAGTGATTCTATTGTGTTTAATGTGTACTTGTAACCGATGACCACATCGCAATTTTGTATTATCTCCTTAACAATATCTGTAACGTATCTGCCGGAGCCAGGCCCAACACCAACAGCATAAACTTGGGCCATTTATTTGGTCCTCTGTTTGTTGATAAATTCCACAATTGGAATCCAGTTTATTTTGAGAAATTTTACCGGATCCTTGACTGGATATGTCACCCAGTCCTTCACTATCGCTAATTGATATTTTTTTTCCTTGTTGTTTTTTCTGAGCTTTACCTTTAGAATGCTCCCCCAATTTTTTTCCTCAGACTCTACACTAATTACGTCGTCAAAACTATATTGTTCATTTTTTTTGTTTTCCAAATCAAGCATGAGCTCTTTTTCGCCGTATCCATCATGTGTGAGCATTGGACTGTCTGATTTTGATAAGGTGATGACTTGTCTTTCAACCGTGGCACTCCACCATCGTGGTTTTGCTTCGGTTTTACTTACAAACGCAAGACGTTTATCGGTTAGAATGAACATGCATTCCTTTGCTCTGGAAAAAAGTTTCTTTTCCTTCCTCCACACGGAAACCAAATGAGCTTTGATTGGTTCATCAGATCCCATGCTCTAATTCAAAATTTACTTGTTAAAAACTAATACAATTAGCTTTTATTTGTGAATCAAAAATGGCCAAATATTGAGATCTGAACTAGTTTTTTCCCTTGCAATTATAATTGTATTTTTGGGCATCCTGCCTGTCTTTGCTGAAACCACAGAAGTCTCAGAAAAAGTCGTAGTCTTGCACACCCAATCAGGCGACATGGTGATTGAGCTTTTTCCAAACGATGCGCCAAAAACAGTTGCAAATTTTTTGAATTTAACAGAACACCAAATTTACGACAGAACTGTTTTTCACAGGGTTATCAAGGATTTTATGATTCAAGGGGGGGATCCAAAAACAAAGCCTGGAGCATCTGAACACTTTTCAGAATGGGGCTCTGGCGATGTAGGCTATGCAATTCCAGGCGAATTTAACACAATCAAACACAAACGGGGAATTGTCTCGATGGCACGCGGTATTGATCCGGACAGTGCAAGCTCACAGTTTTTCATTGTTCACAAGGACTCTTTCTTTTTAGATCAAAACTATGCGGCCTTTGGGCGTTTAGCAACAAACGCTAGCTACGATACGCTTGATAAAATTGCCAACCTGACAAGCGCGGGAGAGCAAACAAACAACCTTCCATTTGATTGGGGAAAAGGCGAAATCATAAAGGCCGAAGTAAAAAAACGCACAGAAATTCCGAACTTGCTTGATTTGGGCGAGCCGGAAAGAGTGGAAACACTTGCAAATCAAACTGCACAAGAATATTCCAATGAAAAGTTCTGTGTTTCATTTCTTGCGCCAGCTGGCTGGCTAGTGCAGGAACCACCTCAAAAAACTTCGAGTTCCCCAGATCTAGTTGCAGTAGGTACCAAAATAGCCGGCTTTACTCCTGCTATTTCCCTATCTGTCAAAAATGCAAATGGAACATCACTTGATGATTATTCAAGTAAAATCAAAAACTCTCTGCAAAATGCAATAGATTCGAACAATCTCTCAATTTTGTCAGAAGATAAAACAACAATTAACGGAAATGACGCTGTTGTCCATGTTGCACTAGCTAAATTCAACATGGGTGCTGGACACATCAACGTAAAATTCAAAGAGGTAATAATCAAGGGCCAAGACAAATTCTATGTTCTTACATACACGAACAGTGAAAGAAATTTCGACAGCGTTCTTGGCAAATTCAGTCAAGTCCTTGATTCCTTTAAGATAACCACAAACATCGATAACTCCAAATCAGAAAAAACTGGTTGCCTTATTGCAACTGCGGCATATGGCTCTGAACTTGCGCTACAGGTACAATTGCTCAGGGAGGTAAGAGACAATGTTCTATTCAGTACAAGTTCTGGAACTGGATTCATGACTGTGTTTAACGCAGTTTACTATTCTTTTAGTCCAACCATATCTGATTGGGAAAGACAAAGCCCGATATTCAAAGAAGTAGTAAAGATTGCCATATCGCCACTATTGTCAACACTTTCAATTTTGAACTATGTTAACATTGACTCTGATCAAGAAATGCTAGGATATGGCACTGGTATAATTCTACTCAATGTGGGGATGTATTTTGTAGTACCTGCAATTATTATCGTAAAATCAAAAAACAAAATTCAGAGATTCACTGCAAAAATCTAGGAACTTTCTTTAGTATGTGAGACAGAGATACGCGACCAGGTCCTATTGCAATTATTGCCAAGTTTCCTGCTAACAGGATCAAGTCAAACTCAAATCCATGTTCTCCAGTCAAGCTTGCAGCGTGTTTTACAAGGAAAATTGCTCCAAGCATATCTATTGCTAGTAAAGCAGAAGAAATTCTAGTCAAAACTCCAACAATTAGCAGAATTCCTGGCACAAATTCTACAAGCGCAATAGGAATTTGCATTCCTGCCGGAATTCCAAGGCTTGTCAAAAACTCTACGAATCCCGGATTAAATTTTTGTGAACCATGTACTAGAAAAATTACTCCAATCGCTACTCTTATCCCAAAATGAGTAATGTCATGAAATTTACCTTGCCGAATTACCGCATCCACTGATCGTATGTGCTCTGACGATATAATAAAAGGTGTTGCCATACACTTAGAGAACTTGGTAAGATCAAAAAAATTCACTCATTCGGAATACAAGAAACGATTAATCAAAACATGGAATGAAATTGCCCCCAGATATCATAAGAGATGGGCAAAAAATAACATCGGACCATTCAAGAGTAGCTCAGAACTAGTCAAACTGGCAAACATTCGGCCGGGTCACGCTGTTCTTGATTTGGCTTGCGGAACTGGCGCCATTACAAAAAGAATTGCCACAAAGGTAGGCATATCTGGAAAAGTCGTTGGTGTTGATAGTTCAATATCTGCAATTAAAATTGCAAAAAAAGAAATCAATAACAAAACTAATCTGGACTTTGTTTTATCGGATGCAGAATTTATCAAGTTCAATAAAAAATTTGACGTGGTTACATGTCAATATGCACTATTCTTTTTCCCAAACGCACAAAAAGTCCTGCAAAACATCAGACAGTATCTGAAAAAAAACGGGACCCTGGCATTAACATTGCATGGGAATAAAGATACGGTTCCATATTTTAGCAGCATTTTGGATGTGATAACAAAATTCATACCAGATTACATTCCACAAGGAACGCCTAACCTTGATAGATTTGGAACTAAAGATCAACTAAAAAAGATCATATCACAAGCAGGCTTTGCTAACATCAAAGTACAAGAATATGCCTTCACCTATCGTCCTGGAACATTTTCTGACTATTGGCAAAACTATCTCAAATATCTTGCAAAACCACTAAAAGAAAAAATCAAAACATTATCTATTGTACAAAAGCAAAAAATGAAAAATCAAATCAAACAAAACACTCTTCCCTATACAAAAAAGAGCGGGCAAATCATATTTCCGTGGAGAGTTCTCGTATTGACTGCAAAATGCTCGTAAAAAAATTGTTGGGGCTCCAACAAACTATTTGGAAGCATACTCCCAACAAATGACTCCACGTGATACCGCTATCACAAATTTCTAATTAGATTCATGTATGTGCAATATGAACATCCTGCGTGATCCAGCCGTATTCTAGATATCTATTAGTTCTTTTGTAAATTTGTGCAAAACCATTGGCTCGTCTTTTACAATAACCGAATCCTCTATTCTCACTCCAAATTTTTTTGGAATGTAGATGCCGGGCTCTACTGTTATCGCCATGTCTTTTTGCAAAATGGTCTGACTCTTCTGGCCTATTGTTGGGAACTCATGCACCTCAAGACCAATCCCATGTCCCGTTGAATGAATAAAGTATTGACCATAATTTTTTTTGTCGATATAATCTCTACATGCATCATCAATTGATTTGCAAGAGGCTCCAATCCTTACAGCTTTTAGTCCAGCCTTCTGTGATTCCTTTACTGTTTCATAGATTTCTTTTGCCTGACTACTGAGAGTTCCTAAACCAAATGTTCTTGTTGCATCACTAACGTATCCCTTGTAACGTAAGGTGAGATCAATTACTATCAAGTCTCCACCCACAAATTTTCTTTTAGTTACCTGTGCATGAGGCAATGCGCCATTTGGCCCGCCTGCAATTATTAGGGGATTTAAAGTTGATCTATATCCGGTACTAAACATCTCGCGTTCCATGGCAAAAGACATCAAAATAGACTGAAGCTCAGATTCCCGCAATCCAATTTTTATTTTTTTTACACAAAGCTCATACATTTCATCAATTATTTGAGACGCGTTTTTTAGAATGGTAATTTCTCTAGAGTCCTTTACTTCGCGTGCTCGATAAAATGGATCAGTTGAATATTTTATGGTAGGAATGGACTTTTTGAGTGATTCCATAGTGGGATAACTCTGGCAATCTGTACACACTTTGCTGTTTTTTATTTTGGACACCAAACCCGAAATCAAGCCAACACCGCGATCTGCCGTAATTATATTACAATCAATAGATTCCTCCTTTGCCCTTCCTACTTCAAGCTCAGGAGCAATGATAGTAGTCTTACCGTTTTTTTCTAATATTCCAATTGCTTCACCCCAAAAACCAGTCATGTAATAGAGGTTTTCAGGCTCAAAAGATACCAGAATATCGCAATCTAGATTTTGAGCATGTTCGATGAGCCTTTTTCGTCGTTCTTCCAATTTGAAATGATAATGAGTTAGTAGATTTATGTTTGTTGCAAAGTTTGTATATTGGAAACAAAGATTTTCTAATGTTGGAAGAAAACCAAGAAAAAAGAAAAGTTGTAGCATTACTTTCAGGCGGTTTAGATAGTCAACTCGCGGTAAAAATGATGCAGAGTCAGGGCTTTGAAGTATCTGCAGTTGCGATCAAGACTCCGTTTTGTGATTTTGATTGTGGTCGTGGGTGCGGCTTTGAAATTAGAGAAAGAGCAGATACACTTGGAGTCAATTTAAAGACCGTTTATCTTGGAGATGAATACATTGAGATGCTAAAGAATCCAAAACATGGATTTGGTTCGGGCATGAATCCGTGTATTGATTGCAGATCGATGATGTTTAAGGCTGCAAAAAAACACATGGATGAGATCGGAGCTGACTTTATCATTTCAGGAGAAGTGTTGGGACAAAGACCAATGAGCCAACACGGACCTGCACTAAAAACTATAGAGAAAGAATCAGAGCTAGAAGGATACATTGTAAGACCACTTTCAGGTGCATTACTGCCAAAAACAATACCTGAAGAAAATGGATTAATTAAAAGAGAAAACTTGGGTATGATTAGAGGCCGCACAAGAAGAATGCAATTACAAATGGCACAAGAATATGGAATAGAAAATCCTCCAAACGCGGGAGGCGGGTGTCTTCTTACTGATCCAGCATTTGCGATACGTGCAAAAGATCTTTTTTCACATACTGATAATCCAACAACAAATGATATTGATCTCCTGAAAATAGGAAGACACTTTCGTCTTGATAACACAACAAAAGTGATTGTGGGAAGAAATCAGGACGAAAACAACATGATTAAAGCTTTGGCTTTACCAAATGATATTGTGTTTTATGCAAAAGATCATGTTGGACCAAATACGCTTTTGCGTGGGGATAATGTTGAAAACCACAAACAAATTACTGCCGCAATAACACTGCGTTATTCCGATGCACCAAAAGAAGCACCGGGAATAGTAATAGTTGAAAAAGCCAACGACAAATCAGAAATCTCGATAAACAGAGCAGAAGAATCTGAGTATCTCCAGTACAGAATTTAGGAACAAAAATTACGCACCAATTCACATTTGATGCGAAAGACTTTTTGAGGGAGTAGATCACATTCATAATAGATGCAAAAGCAGGAAAGCCCAACATACCTAAAGGCAATTACGATTCGTGACCCCAGCGACATTCATTCAATAAAAGATGACATGAAAAAAAACATGATACTGATACTAAGGGTTACTCCACTTGCGCAAAAGGATGTAGAGCAACTACGAAAGCTGGTTGAGGAATTGTATAGTCTGGCAAAAAATCATGATGCCGACATTGCAAGATTGGGAGAAGAAAGAATAATCGTTACACCACCAGGCGTTAAAATCTGGAAGCCAGAATATGATCTAAAATAAAATATTAAAACAAAACGAATCATTTCTACGTCGTCCTTAATATCAAAATAACACCAAATATTGTAAAATTGAGAAAATCGGTTTTATTATTTACATTATTATCAGTCACATCGATCATATCTGGTGCACAACTAGTATTTGCACAAACTTCTGATAACGACAAGGAAAAAATCAGTATAATTCAAACATGTGAAAAGATTTATCCTGATTTACAAAAATTAGGTAACACCAAATTTCGTGAAAGATATCAATACTTTGTTAGTTTTAGAGACTGTATCACACTGTATAATGATCCCATCTGGGATTTTACAGAATCGGATCGCACAGATAAACTAATTTTACTTTTGGAAAAATCAACACAAACCAAAGTTATACGAGATCGTTTTAACGACACTCAAAACATTCCGCAATGGATAAAAGATGATACAAAACGCTGGGATCAAGGAGAAGAAAAAGACAATATTTTTTCATACGGCATAAGGTACATGATGAATTCTAAAATAATAAAATCAGAAAACACATTAGATTACAGAAATTGTTCATATGGAACCATTTGTTTGTCTCAAAACGATTTTGTAAAATATTCAATTAAAAATAATAACAACAATGATACCATCATACTGACACATACTTTTGATGACATATCCAACAACATATTAGTAAGCTCAAAAGAAGTTTCAAAAAATAGTAAAACCAGTACAAATTTTCAAATAAACAAAACATCAGGACTTGTGGAATCTGATAAAAAATGCTGTACTCTGTATCCATACGTTCAGCCGATTCCTATGAATTTAGGAACAAAAATCAGTCAAGAACACCCATCTGAGATAGTAAGCGAAGTGATTTTCTCATTTAAGGATCTCAAAAGACCCTCATTTGTTGCAAAGGACAAGGAAGGAAAATATTTGGAAATAATTGACAAAGAAACAGGAATAGTTCTTTTTTCAAAATATCAGGACAAAACAAGACATCTATTGCAAATAGCACAACTTGTTGATACCAATATTGTCAAAAAAGACACAACAATCCGATATGATAATATGAAAATACCGTTTTGGTTTAAAAATACCGTAAAATGGTGGACACAAGGAAAAATTTCAGACTCTGAATACATTGCAGGAATATCACATCTGCTAAAAAATGACGTTTTACGTATCTAGTGCTATTAAAACAGCCTAACTGCTTCTTGGACTTGGGGATAGTGCGCAGGAACTCTGAACATTCTGCGAACTGTCATTGCAAGATTTTCACACTTTCTTCTTTCACCGTGATTCACAAGAACCCTTCTTAGCTTAGGTCTTAGTTTATGAATGAATGAAAGAAGCTGATTGTAATCACTGTGACCACTAAATCCGTCAAGCTTTATCATTGAACAATTAATGTTTATGACTTCAACCTTGCCATCCTTCCCTAAGAGCGAGACTTGTTTTGCGCCATCTAGGACTCTGCGGCCAAGTGTTCCGTTTACCTGATATGAAACAAAAATTATTTTGTTTTTGCTACCGGGTGCAATGTTTTTGAAATACTCTAGGACTGGCCCACCCTCCAGCATACCTGATGTTGCAAGTATAATGCACGGTGTGCCCTCTCGTAACGGTTCTTCTCTTGCGTCAGAGTGTTCTATGTTTGTAAAATATTCAGAATCAAATGGATTGTCGTCGGTTTCAAGAATTTTTTGTCTAAGCTCACGCGCCAAATATTCTGGATATGCCTCGTGAATCGCAGTTGCCTCCGCTATCATGCCTTCCATAAACACAGGTGCTTCCATCATTTGACCTGCCTTCATGTAATGATCAATTACCATCATTATTTCCTGTGCACGCCCAACTGCTGGGATAGGAATGAGCACTTTGCCTCCATCTACAAGTGCATTATTGACTGCATTGATGAATGCAGACTCTACTTCTTGTCTCGTGGGCTGAATGTCTTCTTTTGCACCGTATGTACTTTCAATTAGTAAAGTTTCAACCCGTGGATAATTCCATGAAGCGCTCTCAAACAAAATGCTTTTACCAAATTTTATGTCCCCCGTGTATACAAAATTATGATCACCGTTACCAATATGGAAATGACACGTTGCAGATCCAAGAATATGTCCTGCATTTGAAAATACAAGTTTGATGTCAGGTGAAATGTCTGTTACGGTTCCATATGGAATTGTAATTGCCTGCTTCATGATTTGTTTAACGTCTCTTTCTGCATAGAGTGCAGCCCGCCCCTGTGCAGCTGCTACCTTTACCGCATCTAGTTGAATCAAGTTCATCATTGGGAGTGTTGGCTCTGTACAGTAGATTGGTCCTTTGTATCCATACTTGCAAAGAACTGGCAAGAATCCGGTGTGATCCAAATGCGCATGACCTATAACAATTGCATCAATTTCATCTAGTGTGACATTTGCCCAATCAAGTCTTGGAAAAGCTTCCATTGGGCTCCTAGCCCCTGGATTAATACCGCAATCAATCAAAATTTTGCTCTCAGGCGTAGTCAGTATCATGCTTGATCTTCCCACCTGACCAAAGCCTCCAAGAGTCAGCAGCGAAACTTCGGATTTTTGGGCCAAGCGCGGGCGAAATATGTTTTCGCCAATTTGTTTGAGATGTTTTGCTCTATCTGATGCAGAAACCTTGAGATTGTAGTTTATTGCTTGAATTGTACTGGATGGAATTGTCGTTGCCTTTCTTACGCGTATTCTCCAACCCATGCTTTCTGTCAATTGCGGGCTGTTAAAGCTAGGATTGTTGTACAGTAACCACGGTCGCTTTACCTCAATTGAGACCTCACCTGTAGTGGTGTCAAAAAAGGTACCCTGAAGTTCTGCCTCCTTAGGCAAAGCCTTTGCTATGACCTGCCTTGCCTCATCTTCTGGTTTTCTGATGGATTCCTCGGTTCTTACAACGATTCTTTTTTTGATCACATTAACTAGATCAGAAATGATCTCGTTGTGTTCCATCAGGTATAGTGGTGATTTTGTGTATAGTGCAATTCTTGGACCCTCGTAGTCGATTTTACTGACCTTGGCTTCTTTTGGAATACTTTGCAGTATGGTTGCCATTACATTCTGGGTTGTTGGTTGTGTATCCTTTTCCTGCTGTTTTCTTTGCATTAAATCACTATAGTGAGATTATGGCTTTCTTTTGCTCTCGTGTCAAAAGACGGAATCCATCTTTGTCGATAACTGCGACATTGATGCCATCACCAGTTCCAATATTTCTTACAATTGCTGCCTTTACAGCACGTAACGCGATGACCTTGGCTTGTTCAGCTGTGAGATTATCCTTGTACTCTTCTTCCAATAGACCATATGCTACAGGAGATCCGCTACCCGTAGTTACGTATTTTTTCTCCTCAACTGAGCCAAACATATCAATATTCAAAAGTGCGGGGCCTTTTTTGTCATATCCACCAATCAAAATGTCTGCAATAAACGGATAACCTCTGTTCTGATGGAACAAAAGCGAACAAAGTCTTGCAAGAGATTTAATTGGAATATTTTCATTCTTTTGGACTTTGTGTATGGCTGCATGATAACGTAATACATCTGTAATGTTTTGTGCATCAGCAACACCGCCTGCCAATGTCAAGCCAGCATGTTTTGCCAACTGCTGAATTTTCATAGTATTGTTATTGGCAATAAAATAGCCTGCGCTTGCACGCATGTCTGCGCATAACACTACTCCGTCAGTAGCCTTGATACCTACAGTGGTAGTTCCGTGTAAAATCTTCTCTTCTACATTAGTTGACAAATAAAATACTCCTAGATGCTCTGGAATGGCTTTGACCCTTTTAAATAACTTATTGTTGCAGGGAGGTTGATAAGGAGTGAAACCATCAACAATTTGTGCTCAACTCCGCCTTTCACACAATGGAGCTACCACGACTAATTGTGATAGGTTACAAAAACATCGGAAATATCGGAAAATTCCTGCATTCCTTAAATGAGCCAAAAAAGGTCTCTATAATTTCCGGCAGACATGTTCAAAAAATAATTCAAAAAAAATTTCAAAAATCACTGCTTAAAGCACGAATCAAAAATGTCTGGCACGATGCCAATAACAACGATGAGACCTCAATAGACCAAATTCAAAACGATGTTAAAAAAGACAAGAGCGATCTCATCATTGGAATAGGCGGTGGCCGATCCGTGGACATTGCAAAGATGATTGCGTTCAATCTGCAAAAACCGTTTGTCAGTGTACCTACTGCAGCGTCACATGATGGGATTGCAAGCCCTTTTGTTTCCATACGTGGAGATAAACCACATTCTGCTGTGGCAACTGCGCCGCTTGGCGTTTTTGTTGATATTGATGTGATCAAAAAAGCACCAAAGAAACTCTTGGCAAGTGGATGCGGTGATCTAATTGCAAAAATCACGGCAGTTAGAGATTGGGAAATTGGAAGAGACAAAACTGGGGAATATTTTGGAAGATATTCTGCAAATCTTGCATCAATGAGTGCAAAAATACTACTGGAGGCATCAGAAAACAAAAAAGTTCCAGACATAAGAGAAATAGTTGAGGCGTTGATTAGTGCAGGCGTTGCCTCATGTATTGCAGGAAGCAGCAGGCCCTGCTCTGGAGCAGAACACCTTTTTTCACATGCACTGGACAAGATTGCACCAGGAATAGGACTTCATGGGGAAAAATGTGGAATTGGAGCAATCATGATGGCAAAACTGCAAGGACAAGACTGGAAAAAAATAACAAAGACTTTGAAAAACGTAGGTGCTCCAACCACCGCAAAAGAAATTGGCCTAACACAAAACATGCTAACAAAGGCACTTGTTATCGCACAATCGCTACGACCAGAAAGATACACAATTCTAAAAGAAATTCAAATGACTGAAAAAATGGCCTTACGTCTTGCAAAAACCACTAATGTGTTATGATTAAGCGGCTTTGGTTTCTTTTACTTCAGGGGATTTAGTTTCTGCCTTTTTATTGCTATAACTTTCAATAAAGTTGATCTTCTCTAAGCTTGGTATGAACTTGAACATGTCAATTTGAGTAAAATGTTTGATTACTCGCAAGCCTTCTGCACCAAAAATTTCTTCAGGTATTGTGACATCAAGTACTTTACCGTTTAATTTCGATACTATTTTTGAATCTTCAACCGGCAAGTGTCTTTTTAGAATTGCAGTTATTTTGTCTTCGTCAGATTCAAGTGACTTTATAATATTCACGTCATAAGTGATTGTCTTTCCAGCAAACCTGTGATTAAAGTCAACCTGAACTCGACCAGATCCGATGAATCTAACTACTCCGACCTTTTGGTCTACCTCTATAGTATCGCCAACTGTAACCTTGTCTACGTCTTCACCTAATTTTCGCAGTGGAATCATTCTTACTTTTCCTGGATCGCGATCACCAAATCCCTTGTCAGGCGTAACATCCACTGTAAGTTTATCGCCTGCTTTGGCATTTGCGAGTGCATCGTCTAATCCTTTGATTACCCATGCTTCTCCAACAGAAACAAGTTTTGGTTGATACTTGGCATTTTCTTCAAAAATAGAGTGTTTTTTTGCTTCATCTGTAACTGTTGTTTCAAAAACCTCGTTTGCGTCTTTTACTTTTGCAGTATAATCAATTAGAATAAGTGAACCTTTAGTGAAAGTCAACGCGATCCGTCATCGGATTTCCTTATATTAAGTTAAGGCGAACTAAAGCGGTTTTAGTTTTTCTTCAGCTACTCTAAGTGCATCTGGATTAGTTTTGTAACCCATCATGTCAAGTGTAGATGAGATAGCAGAGATTGTTCTCATGACGTGATATTTGTTCACCTCTCCCATGCAACCAACTCTGAACACTTTGCCTTTTAGATTTCCAAATCCGCCTGCCACTAGCACACGGAATTTTTCTGCCAACGTGTTTCTGAATTTTTTATCCTCTAATCCTTCCAAGTAATTCAACGCAACAACCACAGTTGAACGAGCATCTTCTTTTGCAAAAGGAGTAAGCCCGATTGCACTTAGTCCTGAGTATAATGCTTGAGAGCAAATTCTATGGCGTCTGATTCGTGCATCCAGTCCTTCTTCCAAAATCATACTCAATGCCTCTCTATATGCATACAGCAATGGTAGTGCTGGAGTAAACGGAGTATGCTTTGCCTCTTCGTAGTATTTGAAATATCTTGATAAATTAAAGTACATTGTATTTGGGGGGTTTTCCATCATGTATTTTTTTGCCCTCTTGTTTACTACAATTGGTGAAATTCCAGGTGGCGCAGCAAATGCTTTTTGCGCCCCTGTCATACAAACATCGATTCCCCACTTGTCAACATATAGCTCTTCTCCCCCAACAATTGAAACGCCGTCCACAACATAGTAAGAGTCGTTACGTGCAGTAAGATCTTTTATTCTGTCTAGGTAATTTATCATGGTTCCAGTGGAAGTTTCATTCCATACACAATAGAAAGCCTTGACATCCTTGTTATTGTCAAATGCAGCCTTTACATCATCAAAAGTTGCATTTGTTCCCGGCGTAGTCTCTAGTTTTATTACATTTGCGCCAGCCCACTCTAGCATCTGGGAAAGTCTACCGCTGAATTCTCCATTGACAGGAATTATTACCTTGTCACCCTTTTTAATTAAATTTATGACGCTTGCCTCAACAGCACCAGTACCAGATGCAGATAGGCAAACTGCCTCACCATCTGTGCGGAATACTTTTTTTGTTTTCTCTACTGTATCTTCGTATAACTCTACAAAATCATCACTTCTGTGATTTATCATAGGGGTAATCATTGAGCGCATTACTCTTTCTGGTACATTTGTTGGACCAGGTAACATGACTAAATATTCCAAGTAATTTCGCCTGAAGGGATGTTTTAGTGGCTTTATTTATAATTAAAGATTCGTCAGTCTTTCTTTAGCATTGATCTTTAACAATACTTTCTTTGTGCCTTCTGGCACTAATCCGGACCAGTTCTGATCGTCTCTGATTTTGACTCGAATGTCAGTACCAGACAAAATGTCTCTTTGCTTTAATGGAACTGAAATCACCTTGATTCTGCGTTTACCAAAAAGTGTATGTGTAAATTCATCATTTGAAAACACCACATCATATTTTGGAACTATTTCATCTATTTGATATGTCCATCTTTCATGATTATTCACATCTGGAATATAGTAAATCTTAATTTTTCCAAGCGTGGTTTTATCAAGAGCCGATTCTATCATCATTTTTCTTTCATCCGCAGTAAACGGATTTCTTTTTTCATTGAATTTGTTAGAGCTACCTATCCCAATCAATAATTTATCCACACTAGCTAATGCAAATTTGACCGCATCCAAGTGGCCAAGATGAAACGGTTGAAACCTTCCTATTAAGAGACCAATCACAATTTCTATTTTTTCTAATTTACATAAAAACTATCATAAGCAGTTAATCTAGAATAAGTTCATGGAAGTTTTGGAAATTGATGGTTCTCACGGAGAGAGTGGCGGACAAATTCTCCGTAGCGCAGTAACATTATCGTCGATAACAGGAAGACCAATACAGATTGAAAACATTCGCAAAAATCGTAAAGTGCCTGGACTAAGGGCACAGCACCTAACAGCTGTGAAACTGCTTGCAAAAATTTGCAACGCAAAAGTAGAAGGATTACAAATTGGTTCTTCAGTCATCAAATTTTATCCAAATCAAATGCAAGACATTTCTTTACAAGAAAATGTCGGCACAGCTGGAAGCATTTCCTTAATCTTGCAGGTATTGATACCGGCAGTCGCACTCGCAAAAAAGAAATTAGAACTGTCAATCACTGGAGGAACAGATGTACCTTGGAGTCCAACTAGTAATTACACAAAATATGTACTAAGAGAAGCATACTCAAGAATTGGAATTGATTTTTCAATGGATATACAAAAACGTGGATATTATCCAAAAGGCGGTGGAATAGTTAATGTTACAGTATATCCTGCAAAAAAACTAAATCCTGTATCTCTGACAAGACAAAATACAAAGGACGCAAAATTATTGTGTACGCATTCTGGAATATCTGATATTGCGTCATACATAGATAACGTAAATAACGCTTTAATGAAAAACGGATTTTCTGTGGAATCACAAATTAATGAACAATCTGCGCAAAATCAAGGTGCGTCGCTAGTTATTTTTAGTCAAGATTCTACATCGATTAATGGCGCAGACGAGTTGCTGGATTTTAAAAACAAAGATAATTTTGGTAAAAATTGCCAAATTAGTTTCCTAGAATCTTATCTTGGTGTTGACAACAATTTATCAGACATGTTGGTAATGCCGTTAAGCTTGATAAATGAAACATCTGTTCTCACAGTAAGGGAAATTTCAGAACATCTGCAAACTAATCTACACATCACATCAAAAATTACTGGGTGCAAATACGGCATTGGTAAAATTGATGGCGGCTATGAAGTTAGAATACAGGGAAACTCAGATTCCTGCATCCAATAATGCAGCCATAAATAATATTGCAACGGAAAGAATCACAGTTACCTGACCTACAATTATTATTTTTGTGCGTAACTTTGTAATTTGGGAATCAGACAATTGTTTTGCAGTTATTTTTTGTTCTACATCCCTTCTGATTATTCTGACATGAACTCCAAACGCTGCAAGCAGACCCACAACAAAAATTATCTTGATGACTAAAAGCACACCATAGCTAGTTGAAAATAAAAAGTCTGGCCGAATCAACATCTGGTGCGCGTTAAAAATTCCAGTCGCAATCAAAATTACCAGTGATGGAACTGCGACTTTGTTGAATCTTCTCCCAACCTTTATCATAATTTGCAGTCTGTCTTCCACCGATGAAGACATCGTCTTTAGCACTGGAGCAAAAACCATTGCAATAAACAACGAGCCTCCAACCCAGATGGCAGAAGCTACTAGATGAATCCATGTAATGACAGCTTGCTCTATTGCCATCATAAATGACGGATTAATGTACAAATATTATCTCTTTGACTTGAACAACATTTTTTAGTTGTAGTATTTTGGTACAAATGATTGATCAGTCAGGGAAGAGGCATAATTTATGTTGCAATAGTAGGACTCTTAGCTATGCTTGGAGGAATTACTTGGTATGCGAGTCTTGATAATCCGCAGCTTGGCATGGCAGAGATTCAACTAACCACTGTCAAAGTTGTAAACACAAATACTGTCGACAGCCGGGCTATCCTAGAAGTTAGTTTTGTAATAAAAAATCCAAGTGGGAAAACATTTACTGTATCGAACATAGATTATGAGTTATTTGCAAATGGCAAATCTCTTGGAAAAGGCTCGTACTCAACTGAAGACATCGCTCTTCCAGGTAGAGCCGCATTCTATCCTAATTCGCAAATAGAATTGCCGACCACCTTTAACTTGGCACTTTCTGATAATAACGCTGATGAATACAATTCAATAATTAATGGTCAGGACCTAAAATTTAATGCAAAAGGCAAAATGGTTGTTGAATCGGCATGGAGCCTAGTAGAAAAGGATTTTGAAACCTCACAGTAAACTAAACGCAAAAACTTGTGGTGATTATTTAGTGGGCCGAGAGAGATTCGAACTCTCGATCACCGCCGTGTCGAGGCGGTATCCTAACCAGCTAGACTACCGGCCCAATGAAGTACAGAACCTGACGTCTACATTATTAATCTTTAAACAGGAAGGAACAAACTAGATTAAAATGAGCGACAAGTTTTCAAGCGAAGAAAAATCTGGCCTGTACAAGGCAATTTACACAAGAAGGGATGTTCGCTCCCACTTTAATTCAAAACCAATAGACGATGAGACTCTTACACGAATCCTAAATGCTGCACATCATGCACCATCTGTGGGATTTTCACAGCCGTGGAACTTTATTCTGATAAGGGATTCCCAAACAAAAACAAAGGTAAAACAATCATTTGAAGAGGAAAAAAACAGATCCGCAAACCAAGTCGATGATTCAAAAAAAGAAAAATACATTTCATTAAAACTAGAGGGAATTTTAGAATCGGACGTAAACATTTGCGTTACTTATGATCCAACACGATTTGGGCCGTTTGTAATAGGAAGATCAAGTATACCTGAAACTGGAATTTACAGTGTCTGCTGTGCAGTACAGAACCTCTGGCTTGCCGCAAGATCAGAAGAGATAGGAGTAGGCTGGGTGAGCATTCTATCTAATGATACATTAAGGAAAGCACTTGAACTACCTGATCATATCATTCCTGTGGCATACTTGTGTTTGGGTCACGTGGAGGAATTTGCAGAAAAACCTGATCTGGAAGCTGTAAAATGGCTACCGCGATTAGAGCTAAAAGATGTTGTGTACTTTGAGAGATGGGGACAAACTCAAAACATGCCCAATTGGAGCCAAATCCACGAATTAATCAGAGCAAATCTTGACTACGCTTTTAAATAATTACTTTGCAGTTTCTGGCTGGGCTTGTAGCGCAGAGTCAAATATGACGCGAAACATGGATAGCGCGGCAGCCTCCTAAGTTGCAGGTCGAGGGATCGAAGCCCTCCAAGCCCGTCCAATTTTTTCCTAAATGCTATTTTAATTTAAATACGGAATATTCAACAAAAAAATATGAAGATTGTAGTGATATCTGGAAGCCCAAGAAAAACTGCAAACACCCAAGTCATGATGAAATATGTTTATGATTATGCCAAATCAAAGAACCAAGACGTAAAATTCATCAATTTATCGGAAGGAGGAATTGATTATTTTTGTGGGCCAGCTGAAAATTACAGCCAAACAACACTACAAGCTGCCAAAGATATCACGGATGCAGACGTGTGGATTGTTGGCACACCAATTTATAATTCGTTTTTCAGTGCGGCACTGAAAAACCTCTTTGAATTCATCAATTACAAAAGCACGGCAGGAAAAACTGCCGGCCTGGCAATACTTGCATCAGGTAACATTGGATTTACCGATGTTCAAACGATGCTGACACAACTAATGAGTTACTTTAGGGTAGTTACAAACCCAAAAGCCGTCTTTATTACTGCCGATGTGATAAAGGATGGTCAAATTGGCGAAAATGAAAAAACAAGACTAAAAGAACTGGTTGATGAAACTATGCTTCTTGCCTCTAGGCAAAAGTAGAGCTTTTGTCTAGATACACTACTTTGAATATCTTGACAGTATAATCACCATCAAAAACTTTTGTGACAATGTCGTTTGTTACATCTCTTACCCTAAACTTGTACTCGTATGAGCCGTCCTTATTGACATTGGTTTGGGCAAAGTGAATTGCCTCACCATCCTTGTAAATCTGAATGATGACTGGATGTCCTTCAACAGGATTTGCTATTTTTCCTTCAACAAAACCCCATGGTAACTTGTTTTCTTTTGGTGTATGGAAAGGCACAATTGTCTTTTCAATTCCAATTGATGAATTGATTGGAGTTATCGTTGTTTGAGTATCTACAGTTTCAGCAAATGAAGTAGAGACCGCTGAAAAAACTACAATCATTATCAAACTTGCAATAACTGCTCTGTTAAGAAACATTACGAATGATCATCAAACAGTCAAATATTAACATGACGTATCAATTATACACGTTAATGGATCAAGACATTCTAAATGATGGATGTGTATGCAAATGCCACTTTGGAGGCGCAGTGAGTTGTCCAGGATGCAAACGAAATCATAAACCGAATGTTTGCAAGCACTGTCAGTAGATTATTTCTTTTTTGTAGCCTTTTCTTTTGACGCAAGAACTTTGAGGTTTGCAAGTTCTGTTTTGAGTGCTTTAATCTGAACTAGGGTTTCTAGACTTGCGATCTGTTGCTTTAATCGATCAATTTCGCCGTCTTTGAGCTTTACAGTATCGTGTAATTCATTTAATTCAATAGTAAATGTGGCCTTGGCATTGTTTAGCTCATCATTTGTTGCTATAATGTGTACTGTTTGTGATTTGTGAGCTATGTTAGTTGAGCTTTTTTTTCAGAGTGGCCATATTTGTGGGCATAATCTGTGCTTTTTTGCGCAACCCAACAAATTCCTGCCAAAAACCATGTCACTACTACAGCTAAAAGCATAATGAAATGCAATTCAGGGGATGCAAGATAGTAAAATCCCGACAAGATAGCGGCAAAAATAGAAACGATAACCGTGGCTAGATGGTTGCTCAGATAACCCATGTTTATGCGGAAACCATGTCGAATATAACAGTAATGCTTGATTTTAGAATTTGATAATAAAAGAAAAGATAAGCGAAGTTTATTCGTTTTTTTCTTGATTTACAGCAGATTCCAGTTGTGGGATCTCTGATTGTAAAATTTTAATTTTTGTCAATAGTTCATTTCTGAGATCTCTTGCAACTCTTCGTACTGTAGGTCGTGGAACGCCAAGCTCATCAACTACTTTGGAGTAAATGTCTTGCTTGTCAGTCAGCCCCTTTTCAAGATAAGAATTGATTGCTTGTTTAATGACGGTGCTTTGATTTGTGCGATTCACAATCTGTAATTTTTTTCGTTCTATATAAGACTATAACTTTTTCAAACAAACATTAGAATTCTATCTTCAAAAAATTTAGATCATTTATAATTCTGAACTCATTTTTCCAAAATAAAATTTTCTCAATTAAGAACTAAAAATAAAATTCAAACAAACAAAACTTTGTAATAATTACAATCTTGCTTGAATTACTTAACTAAAAATAGTAAGACTCTTATGATAAGAACGGAACCTGCCATTGTTTGGCAAAGGTAACAATAGAAACGAAATTTGGAAAAATTGTATTTAAACTATTACCTGAAATTGCTCCGGAAACCGTTAGAAATTTTGCCAAGCTTGCCGAATCTGGGTTTTATGATGGATCATTATTCCACAGAGTAATTCCAAATTTTATGATTCAGGGAGGCGACCCAAATACCAAAAAGCCAGACAAGAGCAAGTGGGGACTTGGTGGCCCTGGCTATACAGTAAAAGCTGAATTCAATTCCCGTTCACACTTACGTGGAATAGTCTCAATGGCAAGAGCAACAGATCCAAACAGTGCAGGCTCGCAATTCTTCATAGTTACAACCGATAGCACGTTCCTTGACAGGCAGTATACTGTGTTTGGTGAGGTAATTGAAGGAATGAACGTGGCAGATTCCATCGTCAGTCAACAGCGCGATAGAAATGATTGTCCGCTCCAAGATGTACAGATGTTAAAGGTAACAATGTCAGAATAGTGAAATTAATGAAAAAAATCATTCTTGGAATCATACTTGGCGTGTTATTTTCATCAGCAGGTACCGTGTTTGCCCAACAAGCAACAATTGGCAATCCTGCAAACCAGGTTGTAAAAATCCTGTTAAACAACGATGGAAGTGCTCATGTCATTCATGTAGTGGAATCAAGTTCACAACCTCAACAAGTACTGACTGTCCAAAACAATTTCACTAATTTGCAGATAAAGGATGAGAGCGGCGGTATTCCTCAGTATGGTGAAGTAAGTGGAAACACCAAGAGCTTTATGATCTTTCCAACAGATAAAAAAACTCTTGTTGAATATGATCTAAAGAACGCCGTAACACTAAAGGACGGAATGTGGGACTGGGACTATCAGTATGTTGCAGACACTAAATTCTATCTCCCGTCAGACGCTAATTTGATATTTGTAAATGGAACCCCGATCAACCTTGGCGACAAAAAAGGAGTCAACTGTCATGGTTGCCAGGTGAAATTAGAATATGAGTTGGGCCAGACAGAAATTGTAAAGCAAGTCCAATGGCAAGACAAAAAATTTGATGTCAGAATCATAACCTTGGGTGATATCTCGTCATTCAAGTTTGATCAACCAAACAAAAAAATCACTTTTGATGTAAATGATAAAAACAAGTACATTACACTGATCATACCTCTTGAATTGCTTTGGAATCCTTACCAAGTACTTCTTAATGGGAATGCCACATTAGATCATGAATTTTATTCAGACGGCAAAACCATGTGGCTTGGCATAAAGCCTGACAAAACAGGTACCGTAGAAATAATTGGCACGTCCGCAGTCCCAGAATTTCCACTAGTGTCACTTTTGATATTTGGCTCTGCAATGATTGTCGTTGTGAGATACAAAAACAAATTTAGTCTCCGCTAGAACCGCAGGAACAGAACCCATACTCATCGATTCTTACGTTACAGATGGGACATTTTTCTCCATAGTCAACTTCCCAGGGCTCCTTACCGTACAATTTGAAATGATCGTCAATTTCTTCAGGTACGATTCGCTTTTTTACCAATAACATGAATGTGGCAAAAATAGTATAATAGGACTCTGTTACCTCTTAGGCTGGCATAAATGAAGCGATAGGGGGAACCTGGATCCAGTAATACTCAGAGTCGATGTATCAAAGCTATCCGAAGTGTGCTGACTGAAAAACATTAGCGGCAACCGAAGATGCAACAGAGCCGTATAGCATTTAATTATGCAAAAATCAAAATTGTGAATTTAATAATAGAAATGACTTGATCAATCTATGAAGTGTGATTGTGGTTGTCATTGCATAAGGTGCAAAAGTACAGATCTTGAGTCATTTCAAACGGGAAATGCGGAATCCGATGGATATTTTGACATGCATCATACCTGCAAAAAATGCCATACGCACTTTGATCATCTGGACGGTACAATATTTGACAAGTGTGACATATGTAGATACGGTAACTAACCGATGATCTGCGGCTCTTTAAAATAATAGGTTTTATTTTCCTGCAATTTTTTCAAAAGTTCCTTGTGAAAGGCCCTTTTTACCAGTGCTTTTGATACATCTAGTGGGCTTGCAAGCCAGCCATATTCTCTTAGATGCTCTACTGTTTCTGAGACGGTCCTTGGCTTTGCGAAGAACAGATCTCTTTCTAGCAGTTCTATCTTACTTGGCACCTCATCTTGGCCTATTGGAGTTGGTGGCGAAAATTCGGACTCATGAAATTCTGCGTCATTTAATATCTTTAGATAATCCAAATTTGCCTGGTATGCTTGCGTTATTCCCTTTGGAGGCTCTAGTGAAATGTCCTCATCACTGATGATTCGAGCTCTGCCTTCTCCAAGCCTGCTTGTAAGATCAGAAATTACTTGCCCTATCGTTTCATTATCTATGTAAAAGTCCCTAGAGTCTACCTCTACCTCATTTTCACCGAATCTGAGCCTAATCTTTGCCATTTGTATTAAAAATGATAAATTTTGATTTATTCTACTAGCTCTAAGTAGCTTTAAGATTGGATCAAAAATTTTACACATATTATGGGAAATTTTTTGCTCCAGTTATAGAAAAGTAAATTTTTGATTAATAGGCATGGGTAAAAAAGCACTTGTCGTCATTCTGACCATAATAGGCATTGCCGCATTTGGATATACTCAATATGCGTCAGCTTCGCAGATAAGCGTTGCAATAACTAGCAGCAAACTAATTGAGAAAACCGACAAAGGCTCATTATACAATTTGGAGCTCGAATTCAAAAACCCGTCATTACTGATGCTTAATGCAGGAAAAACTGATTTTACGTTATCCACAGAGGACAAAACTCTAGGGAGTGGAACCTTGGATCCGTTCACGCTTCCAGCAATGGGAAAAATAACAACAAACGGTATATTTCTAAAAGATCAAAAGACGGATTCTAAAAACCCACAGGTAAAAATCTCTGGAACTACCAAATACCAGTTGTTGTTCGCTACACTCGATGTACCATTCACGTACTATCCAACACAGGACCAAACTAGAGAATTTATACAAGACTCTTAATTTTTCCAATTAATGCTTACTGTTTTTGGTTCAACTGCGCTAGACACCATAAGGACTCCTACCAAAGTTCTCAAGGACGTTTTAGGTGGCGCGGCAACTTTTGCTGGAATTTCTGCCAGTTTCTTTGTGGATACAGGATTAATTGCTGTAGTTGGAACCGACTTTCCAAAAAAATACTACAACATACTTTCAAAATATCTTGATTTGCAAGGATTTGTGGTTCAAAAAGGAAAAACGTTTCGTTATGACGGCAGTTATGACAAAACTCTCAGTGCCAGAATCACTAACAAGACTGAGCTGAATGTTCTTGGCACATTCATGCCAAAGGTTCCAGATAACTACAAAAAATCAGAATTTGTGTATCTCGCAAACAACGATCCTGATCAAAATTCGTTGCTGATACGGGAATTTGACAACGTAAAATTTTCAATGTGCGATACCATAGAATTTTGGATTTCAACAAAGCGTAACTCTGTCATAAAGATGATAAAAAACGTAGATGCAGTTGTGATTAATGACGAGGAAGCAAAACTTCTCACAAAAGAACACAATCTTATCAAATGTGCAAAAAAGATGATGAATTGGGGTGCAAAATACATAATCATCAAAAAAGGCGAGCATGGATCACTCCTATTTTTTGAGGATGTCATCTTTCCATCTGTTGCGTTTTCACTTGAAGATATTGTAGATCCAACCGGAGCTGGCGATTCCTTTGCCGGCGCAATGATTGGGTATTTGGCAAACAAAAAAAGTACAAGACTTGATGACATAAAAAAATCTGTAATTTATGGTAATGTTATGGGATCATTTGCAGTAGAAAGATTTGGTCTGGATGGATTACTAAATACAAACAAGAAAAAAATCGAAAGCAGAATACGCCAATACCAAAAAATGATTGATTTCTGAAAGGTTATAGACAACAGGTCCAAAAACCAAATCATGGATAAACTAGAGTCGCTTTTCTCACTCCAAAAAGGACTTTCGGAAATGATGAATCTTGATAGATACCCAAAAGACACTGAGGGCAAAATATCTGCACTCTGTACTGCAATAGTTCATGAAGCCGCTGAATTGCAGCGTACAACAAATTGGAAATGGTGGAAAAAACCTACGCCGTTCAATGTAGTGGACGCAAAGGAAGAGCTAATTGACATTTGGCATTTTGTTGTCCAAGCATCACTTGAGCTAAATCTGACACCTGATGACATACTGGAAGAATACAAGAGAAAAAACGAAGTCAATCGAAGCAGACAGAGAAATGGATACTAGATTTCGCAGATAATTCTGTCCAGTCTGGTTTCTCCAACTCTATCTACCAGTGTTAGTTGTTTTTGAAATTTTTCCACATCTTCCTTTGAAACAGTAAGAAATGGACTGGGACTGTACGAGTTTGTTATTCTACTATTACCGTCAATACCATATTTGTATAATGATACCAAGGCGTGGCCTGTTTTGTGGCCAGACACCTCTTTTCCGCAAACAATCAAAGTCCGAATATTGTGGTTTTTGATAATGTTGCGAACCAGTTCATCAATTCCCTTATTTTCGGAGAGCAGTCTTCCAGATATTGCAATTTTCTTCATTAAATCAGAACTTGATATTTCCTTTAAGAGATCCATGCTTGATAGAGTACAAACGGCAACTGATGATTCATTGTTACCAAGAAAAATCTCCTCACGTATGGGAAATACTAATTTGCAAATTTCTCCTGCTAAATCTAATAGCGAATTCAAGTCAGCGTGCCACGAATTATTTTAGCAGTTAGCCTCAAATTGTCTTCTGTAACCATTGGTTGTACTGGCAAAGAAAGAACATTGCCTGCAGCCCAGTCGGTAACTGGCAGATTTAGTTTTTTACTATAATATGGTGTCCTGTGTACTGGCGTGGAATAATAAACTGTAGCACCAATTCCATTTGAATTCAAATCTTTCATTATTTTGTTTCTTGATTTTGTAGCAACCGTGTAAAGATACCAGTTTACTTCTTCATGTTTTCTTTTTTGTGGAAGGGTCAAATCCAATCCTGAAAGCAAATCTGTCAGAATTTTTGCATTTTTCTTTCGCTTGAGCAAAAATCTTGGCAATTTTTTCATCTGTACTTTGGCAATTGCCGCATTGATCTCCGGCAGCCTGAAATTTAGGCCAAGCGTCCTTGTGTCATATCCATGAACCATTCCATGATTTCTTATCATGAGGAGTTTTTCCCGCAGTTTTTTGTTGCTTGTAACTACGACTCCGCCCTCGCCCGACGTCATTACCTTTGCTGCATATAGGCTAAAGCAACCAATCTCAGAAAACGTACCAGTTTGTTTTCCTTTATATCTTGATCCCATGGATTGTGCCGCATCCTCAATTATGTGCAAGTTGTGCTTGTTTGCAATCTCGGAAATTTCATCTATGTATGCAACATTACCGTACAGGTGAACTGGGATTATTGCCTTTGATTTTTTTGTAATCTTTTTTTTCAAATCGACTGGATCCATAGTATAGTTGTCACGTCTGATATCGACAAAGACTGGCTTTGCACCAACGGACAAAACAGCGTTTGCCGTTGCGACAAAGGTAAAAGATGGCAAAAGAACCTCGTCGCCACTTTTTATGTCAAGTGCGTATAGCGCTGCTTGTAATGCGGCAGTACCTGAATTTACTGCTACGGCATACTTTGATTTTACAAAAGTACATGCCTCTTTTTCAAACTCTTGAACGTTTTTTCCGCCAAGATTTGCAGCAGAAGTCAGTACACCATTTTTCAGAACGGATACCACCTCGGAAATCTCTTCTTTTCCAATAATTGGGATATTTACTGGAACCGTCATGATTCGCTTTTCTAAATAAGTCTAATAAACTTGGTTAATTTTTATATGTAGTACTCAGAGTCGGGACATAAA
>JAHEXS010000039.1 GCA_023252015.1 Candidatus Nitrosotenuis sp.
TATTGCTATCGACTAATGGGTAAAAAGTTCCAATTGCGTTAGAGCCGCCACCAACACATGCAATTACTGTGTCTGGGTTTTTCTTGTTTATTTTTTTCATTTGCTGTATGATCTCTTTACCAATTACTGATTGAAAATCACGTACCATTACAGGATATGGGTGTGGACCTACTGCAGAGCCAAGCAAATAGTACGTGTCTTTTACGTTTGTAATCCAGTCCCGTATTGCTTCATTGATTGCATCTTTTAGTGTCTGTGAGCCTGATTTTACAGGATGAACCTTGCTTCCCAAAAGATTCATTCTGTATACGTTCAGCTTTTGTCTTATTGTGTCCTTGTATCCCATGTATACTTCGGATGTAAGTCCTAGGCATGCGCACGCCATTGCGGTTGCAACTCCGTGCTGTCCTGCGCCTGTTTCTGCAATGATTCGTTTTTTCTTCATTCTTTTAGCAAGTAATGCCTGGCCTAGAGTGTTGTTGATTTTGTGAGCGCCACCGTGTAAAAGATCTTCTCTTTTGAGATAAATTTTTGCGCCACCTAATTTCTCAGTGAGATTTTTTGCATAGTACAACGGAGTTGGCCGTCCTGCATATTTTGTAAGATAGTAGTTTAGTTCCTTTTTGAAGCTCTTGTCATTTTTAATTTTTAGATAATTTTCTTCCAGTTCTTCGATTGCAGGAACAAGGGTTTCTGGAATGTATTTTCCTCCAAACTCACCAAATCTGCCGTCTTTTGGAAATCTCAGAATCATATTGCGTTTACCAGCCCTCGGACATTTTCTTCAATGTTATCGCTTTTCATAATGCTTGATCCAATCAAAAATGCATCGGCACCACATTTTTTCAAGAATTTAATGTCATCAGGCGAGCTAATTCCGCTTTCAGACAATGTTATTTTTGATTTTTTCTGGTTTTCTAATAGTTTTTTTGTAGTGTTTATGTCAATTTCCAAAGTATCCAAATTTCTGTTATTGATGCCGACCATGTCTGCATCGGTCTTTAACGAATTTGTAAATTCTGATCCTGTGTGTGCCTCAACTAGTACCTTTAGGCCCTTTTTATGACCATATGAGATAAACTCGTCAATTTCTTTTAGATGCCCCATATCAAACAAGGATTGTATCAGTAACATATAGTCTGCACCAATTTTTTTTGCAGCATCTATTTGGATTTTATCAATAACAATATCTTTCATTAGCATTGGAACTTTGACTTGCCGTCTGACCTCCATAAAATACTTTGGCGACCCGCTAAACAGATATGGTTGTGTCAGAACTGATAGTCCTACTGCACCTCCACGTACCATCGCCTTGGCAATATCTACTGGGTCAGACATCTTTCTTATTTCTCCTAGTGAAGGAGATGCAAATTTGACTTCAGTTATCAAAGACGCATGCGGGTTATTCTTAATAGATTCTATAAGATCTGTGCCTGAATTTGGTAATTGTTCTGAAATTTCATAAATTCCGTCGTTAATAGCAATCTGGGAATTATTTACTAGTTTTTTTAAAACATTGCTCATAGTGACTCTGCCTCTTTTAATTTTTTAATCTGTCCACACGATTTTACAAAATCTGTTAAAAGCAAATATGCCTTTTCGTTTTTTATTGTCTGTGTTGCAATTTCTATCGCATTGTCAAAGTTTTCTGCAATGTTTGATACCATTAATCCTCCAGCTGCATTTAGTATTGTAATTTCTACCATTGAACGATTTGCTGTGCCATTTAGCACCGATAAAAATGCTTGAATTGCCTGAGCCTTTGATGAAATTTGTATGTCCTTAATCAAGGATTTATGCAGGCCAAATTTTTCTGGATCTATGATGTGTGTTTCAATTTTATTGTTTTTTAGAAAGCAAACCTTGTTTTTTCCAGTAGTGGATAGTTCGTCCAATCCATCATCAGAGTGAACAGTCATGATGTTTTGCGCTCCTCTTTTTTTCAAAATTTTGATTATTCTTTCAAGATAGTCTTCTGAGAATACGCCAATCAATTGATTTTTCACCTGTGCCGGATTACACAGTGGCCCAAGTAAGTTAAATGCAGTTCTTGTTCCGACCATCTTTCTTGCATTTGCAACGTTTTTCATGGAAGGATGAAATTTTTGTGCAAACATGAACCCAATTCCAAACTTTTCTATGATTTTTGCAGTTTTTTCAGGCGGAGTATTTAGGTCATATCCAAAATATTCAAAAATATCTGCACTCCCAGAAATTCCAGAAATTGATCTGTTGCCATGTTTTGCAACCACTCCGCCAGATGCCGCAATAACAAATGCAGCAGTGGTTGAAATGTTAAATGTCTGTAATTTATCGCCGCCAGTCCCGCAAACGTCTATTATTGTGCCTTTACACGCAGGGCTGATGTGAATTCCGTGCCTATCCATCTCATTTAGCATGGAATAAAGCTCATCGTCAGTCTCTCCTTTTTTTGACAGGCTTTTCAAAAATTCAGCTTTTTCAGAATCTGAAATTTTATCGCTCAATAGTTCGCCCATTCCAATTGACATTTCCTGTATGGTCAAGTCTTGGCCCTTTTGCAGCGTTTCTGTGTATTTTGTGATCATTTTTTTATTAGATTAATAAAGTTCTGAAATATTTTTTTTCCTTCAGTAGTTAGAATGGATTCTGGGTGGAACTGCACTCCCTCAATTAGATATTCCTTGTGGCTTACCCCCATTACCTCCCCGTCATCCTCGGCCACTGCAGTTATCTTGAGTACATCTGGAATGATTGTCTTGTCTCCAACAAGAGAGTGGTATCTTGTTGCTCTAAACGGATTGTTTACTCCATGAAAAATTGATTCATCAGAATGTTTAATCTGACTTGTTTTCCCATGCCTGACATTTCCTGCGTTAACAACTTTTCCTCCAAATTCGTGAATTATTCCTTGATGCCCAAGGCACACTCCTAGAATTGGAGTCGTCGGTCCAAGCTTTCTAATGACATCTGAGCAAACTCCAAAATATTTTTTGTCTTCTGGGGTGCCGGGTCCAGGGGATATGATTATTGCATCATAATTGTTTTGTTGTATTTGTTCTATCGTTATTTTGTCGTTTCTGATTACTTCGGATTCCACTCCAAGCTCCCCTAAAACTTGCGCGATATTATATACAAACGAATCATAATTGTCAAGAATTAGAAATTTCATTTTGTCGCCTCCTTTAATGCTGCAAGCATCGCACCTGCCTTGTGTTCCGTTTCCTTGAATTCGTTTTCTGGTATTGAATCAGTTACAATTCCGGCACCGCTTTGGACAAAGCCTGATTTACCATCGATGAATATGCTTCGTATGGCTATTGCAAAATCACAGCAGCCGTTGTTTGAAAAATAGCCTACTGCGCCAGCATATTGGCCCCTGACATCTATTTCTAATTCGTTGATTATTTCCATGGCTCGAACCTTTGGTGCACCAGTTACAGTGCCGGCTGGAAATACTGCTTCGAATGCTGTAAACATGTCATGTTTTGAGTCAAGCGTGCCTATTACATGTGATACTATGTGTTGGACGTGCGAGAAGCGTTTTATTTGCATCAGTTCTGTCACATGCACGCTTCCATATTTACAAACTCTGCCGATGTCGTTTCTTCCTAGATCAACTAGCATTGTGTGTTCGGCAAGCTCTTTCTCATCGCTCAATAGTTCCTGTCTTAGCCGCTCGTTTTTTTGCTCATCCTCAGTAATCTTTCTTGTACCTGCAATTGGGAATGTCTCAACCTCGTTTCCAGTGACTCGAACTAGCATCTCAGGGCTAGATCCAATGAATGTTTTTTGCCCAAACTTCATGTGATACAGATACGGAGATGGATTTAGCGAACGTAACTCCTTGTAGATTCTTAGATGATCACCTTTTACATCAAAATTGAATCTTCTTGAAAGTACTACCTGAAAAATATCTCCATCGTAAATGTATTTTTTTGCCTTGTTGACAATTTCTGAGAATTTTTTTTCATCCATGTTTATGGAAATTTCTGAAATTTCCAATTTGCCAAAATTTGGCTCCGATAGTTTTATGTCATTGATTCTGTTTTTGTTGTAATAAAAGTAGAGTAATTTTTTTGTCTTGTTGTCGTACAGAATCCCATCCTGATAAATCCCAAACTCCATCAATGGTTCCAGGCTGTTTTGAATTGGAATTTTTTCATATAGTTTTATTGCATCATAATTGATTATGCCTACTGCCCCCCCAAGATACCTAAACAAGGTGTTGGTCGTATGCCCAATCAAATTTTTTATCTCTGCTACTGGATCAATCGTTGCAATGGTCTTAGTAGTACCGTCTTTGTACTGTAAAACGATTCTGTCATCATACCCTTTTAGTATCACATCCGGATCAAACCCAATCAGTGATGTTTCTGCAAGCTCTTCAGGACCGGTAAGTGATTCAAACAGGAATGTATTGGAATAATTTTTTTCTATTTTAGAATAGATTTCAAATTGTGAGCCTGATAACTCTAGAGGTATTATTGTAGGACCGGAATTTCCAAAGAAGGCCACCCATGTCAATCAAGGCTGCCGTGGGATATTTATAACTTTTAAAGAATTTTTAGTCTTTGGTTGAAATATAACATGAGATTTTTTCAAAAAATTAATCCATTTTGAGCCTAATTTTGGCAACAAGTTGTAAGAATTACGGTATAGTACGGTACCTTTATATGCGATCTTGACGTATTGTACCCATGAGTCAGATCCTCGCAACACCGCCAAAAACCCATACCCTGTACTACGATCTACACTTTGAAAAACCTGCAATTCATCTGAACAGTACGGTAAGTGAGGCAGTGTGTCATGTTTGCAAAAAGGAACTAAAGGAAGGGCTAGGTCTAACAGCAAAAAGATTTGCTGATAAAATCGTGCTTGTGTGCGATTTGCACAACTAATGTTTTGATTATTCTACCAGATTGGCGATGTCAGTGCACCCTGTGCTGCAGACCCTACAAGTGATGCATATTTTGCCAGTGCGCCGCTCTCGTAGTTTGGCTTTCTTGGCTTCCATTCCTTTCTTCTTTGCTCTAGTTCTTCTTTTGGAACCGCAAGATCAATTACGTTTGTTTCAGTGTCAATTATGATCTTGTCTCCGTTTTTGACAAGTGCAATGTTTCCACCAACATATGCCTCTGGAGCAACATGTCCAATCATAAATCCGCGTGTTGCGCCTGAAAATCTGCCGTCTGTAACTAGAGCGACCTTTTCTCCCAACCCCTGTCCTACGATTGCGGCAGTTACTGCTAGCATTTCTCGCATTCCAGGACCGCCCTTTGGACCTTCATATCTGATCACAACAACATCGCCTTCCTTGATTTCATTTTTTGATACTGCGTCAAATGCGTTTTCCTCTCTATCAAAGACTTTGGCTTTTCCTGTAAATTTGTCGATTTTGACTCCTGCAATTTTTACAACTGCACCGTCTGGAGCAAGCGAGCCTTTGAGTATTACTGCAGTTCCAACTTTGTGGAGAGGAGTACCAATTGGCCTTACTATGTCAGCGTTTGCTGGTGGCGGAATTGTTATGGCGTCAAGATTTTGTTTCATGGTTTTTCCGGTGACTGTCATGACATTTTCATGAAGTAATTTTTGGTCAAGTAGTTTTTTGAGCATCAGTGGAACACCACCTACTTTGTCTAAATCATTCATGACGTACATTCCGCCAGGCTTTAGGTCTGCAATGTGCGGAACTTTTTTTCTAACTCGCTCAAAATCATCATAGGTAAGCTTTACTCTGGCTTCGCTTGAAATTGCTAAAAGATGCAATATTGCATTTGTAGAGCCGCCTATTGCGTTTAGCATGGTGATGGCATTTTCAAATGCCTCAAATGTCAAAATGTCTCTTGGCTTGATGTTTAGTTCTAATAGTTTCGTAGCTGCAACCCCTGTGTCATACACCATCTTTTCTCTTCTTTCATCTTCTGCTGGCGGACTAGCACTTCCTGGTAATGAAATGCCCAACGCCTCAGAAATTGATGCCATTGTGTTTGCAGTAAACATTCCTCCGCAAGAACCGGCAGTCGGACATGCATAGTTTTCAATGTTCTTTAATGCCTCAAGTGATAACTGACCTGCATCAAATGCCCCAACTGCCTCATACACATCTTGAATAGTTAGCTGTTTGCCATTATAGTAACCTGGCATAATTGTTCCACCATAAACAAAAACGGATGGAAGGTTCAGTCTTGCCATAGCCATCATTGTGCCAGGTAAGCTTTTGTCGCATCCTGCAATTCCTACAAGACCATCATACTGATGAGCTCGAACCATTAATTCAATTGAATCTGCAATAATTTCCCGACTTACAAGGGATGATTTCATTCCCTCATGGCCCATTGCAATTCCATCGCTTACTGCAATGGTGCTAAATTCTCTTGGGGTGGCACCTGAATCATGAACACCTTCCTTCGCTTTTTGTGCCAATCTTCCAAGGTGAATGTTACATGGGGTTGCCTCGTTTCCAGTATGTGATACTCCGATAAATTTACGACTAAGATCATCATCAGTTAGCCCCATTGCCTTGTACATTGCCCTGTGGGGTGCTCGAGACGTGCCTTCGACTACATTTCGGCTTGAAATATCAGTATTGTTCATGATATCATGACTAAATCGATTTACTATATTAGAATATTTTCAATTCTCAAACCAAGAAACTATTTCTTGATCAGTTGTCCGTCTAATTCGGTTAGTTGAGCATCTATCGAAGTCTGATTGTCATTCCCGTACGTAATCAATATTCTATCATCATTATGCAGGACATAATCTCTTATGCCATCTACTTGCTTGTGATTGATAAAGAACTTGAGTGTGTAATCGTTATCTGTACAGAATGTGTGGTTTTTGGCTTTGTCTGGGAATACAAAACAGTCGTTATTCAGACCGATTTTTAGTGAGTCAAATAGATACCCTAATTTGACATTTGATGCATGTCTGTGGATGGTGTTGCCGTCTTCTCCTTCAAAGTGGATGAATGGGCTTTTTACTTGGTATTGCTGCGGTGAGAAATCAAATTTATCTCCAAAGATTCTAACTAATAATGATGCATGTTCGTGTTCATCACCAAGCTTACCTGCTCCAACTGGCGCATTAAGCGGACTTGTTTGAGTCTTTGTTACAAAATGATACCCTGCAAATACAATAATTGCTACAATCCCTGCCAAGACAGCTATTCCAATTACCATGTTTTTTCGTTTTTGTCTTGACTGTCTATCTACAAAACTTTCACGACGCTCTTCTTTATCTTCCCTCTCTTTTTTGCCCATGAAACACTCACACTCAAAAAATAGGACTAATTAACTAATCGCTGCCAATGATAATTTCACCTGAACGACAAGAATTTCGGTTGGGTAATTTAGAAACCTGATGATCGATAATGTAATAAATTGTTTGACGTAATTGCACTTGTGCACTGCATATTTTGCGACATTGTATCTGGAAAGCGAGAAGGATACTTTATCTATGAAGACTCGGATCATGTGGCATTTTTAGACAAATATCCAATAGATAACGGCCACTCCCTGGTCGTGCCAAAAAAACACTATGAAAAAATCACAGACATGAAACCAAATGATGTTGGGAGCCTTTTTTCCAAAATACCCCACATTGCAAGCATGATACTTGCTGCAACAAAGGCAGACGCGTTTAGCATTGCACAAAACAATGGTCGGGCAGCAAAACAAATCATACCCCATGTACACGTACACATCATTCCGAGGTATAATGACGCTGGTGCAGTCTGGACAAAAAGAACGATTCTTTCAGATGGCGAACTCAAAACACTGGCAAAACAAATTCGGGAACACGTATAATTGATTTGAATTTGTTGGATTTGTTTTTCGATGTTAATGTTTGTTTGAAACAAAAAAACTAGTCTTAAAACATACATTTTTGCTAAAAACCTCAATGCCACTTGACATACTGATTGCAGAGGATAATGAGTTTACCGCAAAGCAATACAAAATTGCGCTTGAGAAAAGAAATCATAAAATTACAATTGCAAAAGACGGAGTAGAATGTGTTGATTATTATCTAAACGAGGCAAAATACGATGAACTATTTAGGAAAAGCAGAGCGCCACCGTTTGACTTGGTTCTCTTAGATCATGACATGCCAAGAAGAACCGGTGCAGATGCAGCTAGAGAAATTTTAGAATATAGACCAAATCAAAGGTTGATCTTTCTTTCAGCATATGGGAAGGGAATAATGCAAAAACTCCAAGACCTAAAAGACGATACGGTTCAGATAATTCAAAAACCATTCTCATTAAACTTCCTTATAAAAAAAATTGAGGGTTCTACTATCAAAAATAAAATAATCAATACGCAAGACGGTAACGTCTTGACAGCTACGCAAGATAGCGCTGCAATAAGATAATTCTACTGATTTGGATTATACCTGAGTATTGCGCCAACCTTGCCAAGACTGGCTAACATTGCACCATATTCTGTGACGCCTGAAATCACCTCGACTTTCGTTCCAACCTGAGCTGCAATAAGCGAAAGATAATCCACCAAATCCTGAGATATTGCTTCTTGGTCCGTGCTTTTGCAGCTTAGACATGGCTTGTTTAGGAGTTCCGTCTTTCTTGGAATCACCTTTAATCTATCTATGATTTCTTCCTGTATGTTTTGACATCTTTTGCATTTTATCTCTAATCGGTACATGTTTGTATCATCTGTGATTAGTAGGGTTTCGACTACATTATTTTTTAAATATTGTATTACGTCTTTTAGTCCGTACACGCCTTTGCCAGAGTGAGAATTTACTTCACGAAATAGTTTTTCAATTAATATTTTTTCTTCAGACAATCTAAAGTCGGATAAAACATCGCTTGCCTTTACGAATGCTTCACGAATTCCTTCTGAACCGGAATACGACGTATCCAAAACAGCAATCACCATGTTCTGCAGCCTGTATTCAAGATAGTTTGATTTTAGAAAGTCTTCCTTTGTTGGACCCGGTCCAGATACAATCAATCCCTTTATTGGATAAATATCAATAAAAAATTCCTTTGTTACTTCCGCTATTCTGTTGTAATAATACGTAAGTTCCATTTCCCGCAGTCTTTCAAATCTTCTTGCAGACTGCCCTCCCTGTCGGTGTTTTCCTGCAACACCAGAGCTTGTTTCCCTTAGTACCTCAATTTTATTTCCATAAAGGAGTCCCCATCCAGTATCCTTTGTGTCAATTGCCAAAAATCCAATCAGATTAT
>JAHEXS010000147.1 GCA_023252015.1 Candidatus Nitrosotenuis sp.
TTAATTTAATTAGACTAAATTTCGTCTAAACGATCATGCGGCTGTAGTATAGCCTGGCCAGTACGCGGGATTGCCAATTCTGTGACCCGGGTTCAAATCCCGGCAGCCGCATTGACTTTATGTTTTCTAACTCATTTTAGAAAGGATTTTTTGACAGATGTAAAGACAGTCAAGTCCTGTTTACACGATTAGTCATAAGGGATTGTAATGGTAAAGGTACTACCTTTACCAACATCACTTTCAACGTCAATATGACCACCATGTTGTTCAATTATGGTTTTGCAGCTAGTAAGACCAAGTCCCTCTCCAGTTTGTTTTGTGGCAAATAACGGTTCAAATGTTTGTGGAATGATATCACTGGATATCCCCAGTCCGTTATCGTGGATTTTGATTACGATTTCTTCTTTTGCTATGCTTGCGCTAATTATGATTTCTCTAGAATTATTAATTGCCTGAAGTGCATTTGTAATTAGGTTTACAAAGACAATTTCCAGGCTTATGATGTCTCCAACAAATTCAATGTTGTTAAGAGGAATTGTTATTACAACGGTTTTAGGAAATGTCTATTCTGGCTAGAACTGATGCCAGTATCTCATGTAAGGATGTATTTTAGAGAAGATACTCGCAGTTTTACAAAATTTAGCACGCCGTCTATTTGGTATGTGATTCATTCTACTGTGCGCTGCATTCGCCCTACGTTTCCATCGTTTTAACATCAACTTCTTTTTTTGAAATTAGAATGTTAATTGAGGTTTTGATTACTGATAATGGATCACGTATGTCGTATGCCAATCTAGCTGAAAGCTCGCCTATTGTAAACAGTTTTTCCTTTTTTAGATTGTCCTCCATCACTGCCAATTTTCTTTCTAATTCAATTATTTGTTAGACTGACGGAATCGTTACATCTGAAAGATCGTCGTATCTACGAACCTCACCCTCAATTTTCGTAATAAAATCCTCCAAGCAGTCAGACATAATTTTTCTTTGATTTGTGTATTCTTTGCGGTCTAAAAGCTCAATGCCTGCTCTTTTTTTCCTTCATTTACAAGATCAGTTGACAGGTACTCCATTTTGACTAGGCTCACATTTGCATTATCCATTACAATGAAAAATGGTTTAATTGCTTCATCCGTGTTGGCTATCGCATTTTTAAGTAGACTGTCGGACACAGGTTCAACTGTCAGGTACCCATTTCCCATCTTTTATCATCAGTAAAAGCATAATTTCTTGCAGTCTGTGCCAATACATCATCATAGTACTGCATAAATTGAACGTTATATAGTCCGAGCCTCATTGTGTTCCACTTTGTATTCACTCAAATCTTTTTTTGTTTATTGTCGTGTAAACCAGCAGTAAGATTCACTGCCAAATCCATAACTTGACACAGGTACAGTTTAATTTCATTAGCCATGTGCATCACATCTTCCCCTAAGATCATAAACGAAATCCCCAGCAATACAATAAAGAATTATTGTGCGCATTGGTAGAACAAGATAAGACTTTGTGATCAGTTAATTTTGCGTACAATTATTTTTTCGGAATGATTCCTTTTTTGATTATTTCCAAGGCGTGGGTGATTTTTTCAGGTCTTGGAAGCTGAATCATGAAGACGTTTTCTTTACCTACTTGTGAATGAGGTGATGACAATGCGAGCATTGCGGTGCTTTCTAATGACTCAAAAAAAGAAACAGATTCGTTTGCGTACAAGAGCAGTTTTTCCTCAATTCCACCCTGTGAAAAAGTCAGGACAACTTCAACAAAGACATGCCCAAGCCCATCCTGTAGTATGTTGAGGTTGGTATCAACAGATACTGGCTTTCCTGCGATTTTTGCCATGATTTCGTCGAATTTTTTCTCGGCCAGAATTATACATGGGACTTGAGTTCCATTGTAATTAAACGACGTAACGCCAAGATGCACTTTGTCCATTAGTGTTTTCATTTCATCGTCTAACATTTCTAATCCTCCAATTTTGGAATAACCCTATCACTTGCCTTAATCAAAAGCGGGGAAATAAATGCGCTGATTATTGATATTAACCCAATCAGCGGAAAGACAAAGCTGCTAACAGCCCCAATATCTACGCCTGTTTTTACTATTACTATTGAGAATTCTCCCCTTGGACCTGCCAAGGCAAATGCCGAACGTAATGATTTTGTTCGTTCTTGTCTGAACAGAAAAGTACCAAGCATTACGCCGGCAAATTTGATTAGTATGGATACTACGATAAGCCCAATTGCCAGAACAATATAGTGCTCAAGTTCTGCAACATTCATCAATGCTCCAACTGAGACAAAAAATATCGCAACAAACATGTCCTTGATTGGACTGGACAGTATTTTTGAGACTTCTGCTGATTTTGATTCAGCTACTAAAACTCCTGCCAAGAATGCGCCGATTGCAACGGACAGGCCAACAACGTTTGCAAGTAGTGCATATCCAAAACAGACTCCAAGAACAGACAACAATAGAATTTCTTTATGCTCTGTTGCGGCAACTCTGTCAATTAATCGTGGAATTATTTTTGTCCCAATAGTAAGTGTTCCACCAATTAGACCTCCTGCAACAATGACAATTGTCAATATGCTAGTATAGGAAACACTTCCCACAAGTACCACTGATTCCAGAGTTGCAATTAGTATGACTGCGATTATGTCTTCCACAATCAGCATGCCCAAGACAAGAATTGATGATTCTTTTTTTATTTTTCCAGCGTCTTCTAGAATTTTTACAATAATTGCAGTACTACTAATGGATAGTGCAGCGCCCAAGAATAACGAATTCATAAAGCCGAGGCCAAATAGACTTGAAACATAGAACACGACGCCGAGTGTCAAAAACAATCCTATTGTTCCTGCACCTACTGCAACTTTACCAATTGATTTAATCTTGGAATATGGAAATTCTATTCCAATCACAAACAAAAGCAGAATCACACCAAGCTCTGCAAAAATGTTGAGTACCGAAACATCTGAAAGTATGCCAGATTGTCCAAGACCCATGAATTCGCCGCCTTCGGGTATGAGTGATGCCCAAAGTGGAGATAGAGGTCCAAGCAACATACCGACAAACAGATACCCGATAATTAGTGGCTGCTTCATCTTGAAAAATGCAAGCGTGACTATGGATGCTAGAATCATGATTATTGCCAAGTCCGTGACAAATGAAGAGTGTGGAATTTCA